>NZ_JACHIA010000020.1 GCF_014202995.1 Longimicrobium terrae | reverse complement strand
CCCAGCCTGCCAAGCGAACTGCTGCGCCGCGGCCGCGAGTTGAGCCGGCGACTGCGTGAGCGGCCACGAAAACGAGCGCTGCAACTAACTGGCTTGTCACTGCTTAGCCGAATAAGTTAGCGCGTATGGGGGCCGGGGGAGGGGCCTCCCGCCCCGAGTAGGTGAAATCCCTCACCCGGATGTCCCTGACGAAAACAAGCCGGCCCCGCCACGGAGGCGGGGCCGGCTCGTCGTCAATCCGATCCGCGGAGCTCAGCGCTTGGTGACCAGGCCGCCGGCGCCGGAGGCAAACAGGTCCGTGCCGCTGGCCGTGCCCCAGAAGCCGTAGATCTGGCTGTTTCCCCCGTTGCTCTTTTCGGGAATCCACGAAGTCCCGTCGTAGCGGTACAACGCGCCTTCCTCGCCGCCCACGAACATGTTGGTGGCCGATGTGCCCCAGATGGCGTACAGCGTGGCGCGCGTGGGAAGCCAGATGCGCGTCCAGCTGGTGCCGTTGAAGCGGTACAGCATGCCGTTGTCGCCGGCCACGTACATGTTGCTGGCCGACGTGCCCCACACCGCGTTCAGCGGGCCCGGCGCGTCGACGCCCGGCACGTACGACAGCGCGTAGCCGTTCCAGCGCATCAGCCGTCCGTCGGACGTGGTCGCGTAGAAGTTGTTGTAGTCCGTTCCCCACACGTCGGTCAGCGCCGCGTTGGTGGGCACCGAAAAGTCGGTCCAGCTGGTGCCGTCGTGGTACAGCACGGTGCCGCTGTCGCCCACCGTCACGGTAAAGTTCTGCGCCGGAAGTCCCCACAGCGCCCGCAGCGTGTACTTGCGCGCGGGGGTCACGGGTGCGTAGAGCGGCTCGTTGGCCACGGTGGTGCCGTTGAAGCGCTGGGCGCTCCACGTGGTGCCGTTGTAGCGCATGATGAGGCCGTCGGCGCCCACGGCGAACACGTTGCTGGCGCTGGTGCCGTACACGTCGTAGAAGGTGCGCCAGCGCGCCTCGGGAATGGTTCCCCACGTGCTGCCGTTGTACTTCCACAGCCCCATGTAGTTGGCCGTGTACACGTTGTTGGCCGCGGTGCCCCAGATCCCGCGGTTGCCCTGGTCGTCCTTGGACGTAAGCTTGGTCCACGCGCGGCGCGTGTCCGTCACCGTCACGGGGATGTCTTCCCACAGGTCCAGGTAGCCGGCCCACAGGATGGAGGTGCCCGGCCGCTGCGCCACCACCATGCCGCTGTCCAGCTGGGCGGCCGCGGGCTGCGACACCGACTCCAGCTCAAACGAAACCGGAACGTTGGCCATCACGTTGCCGCGAAGGTCGCGCACCTGCCCGGTCACCACCACGCCGTCGCCCACGTTCAGGCTCACGCTGCTGGTGGAAACGCTGATGGAGCCGGGCGTTCCCACCCCGATGCGGAACGAGATCACGCAGTTGCCGGTGTTGTAGCAAGGCTTGAAGTCGTCTTGGTCTACCGCGTTGTAGCCCGACAGGTTGGACACGATGCGCACGTCCTGCCAGCCCAGCGTGCGTCCGCCGGCTATCACGGTCATGCGGTACGTCTGCCCCGAAGCGAGACCGGAGGTGCTGGTCACGGGCCAGCTCAGGCTGTACGCCGTGGAGCTCACCGTGATGCTGCGGTTGTAGTTGGCCGAGTTGCCCGCAGCGCGCGTCCACGTGACGGGGGTGGTGGTGCAGGCACCCGTCGTGATGTTGGTGATGCGGCACATGCGCAGCGTGGGCTGCACATTGTTGTCGAACGCCGGATAGCCCGCGGGAACCGTGTTGGGCAGGAACAGCAGCCCGTACGCCCCATTGGTCCACTCGTGCTGGATTTCCTTGGACGGACCATCCCCGGGCAGCTCGTTCTGCGGGGTGGTGACGTCGGCGGTACAGGCGGCCAGGCTGAGAAGACCCAGCGAAAGGATGCGCCGGTGCAAGCTCATGTAAGGCGTCCGATCGGATCGGGTGAGCGGGCCCGGAGGTGCGGACCCGCGAGAAGTTCGTTGCAAGTGAGACAATCTAATGTAGCAGGACGTTGGATGCAATCATTTCTGCACTCGGCAACGATTGCCCGGCATATCGTCCAAGTCTTATGTCGGAAACAGTTTACACCAACAGCCGCTGAACGCGATGTCTGATTGAGAGCGGCTCTTGGAATCGGTCGGGTGCAGGCCGGGGCAATCGCCGCGCCGTGCGATCGGGGGCAGTGGTCACCTGTGCACGAAGCGTCGTAATAGGTGGTTTCTGCCGGTCTCACAAGTAAAGCCTCACATCTGTTCGTGAGCTTTCCGCCGTCGTTGCGGCAGCTTCAGATGCTCCAGCCCGAGAGCCGCACAGCCTGATTCGACTCTCCCTCCGGTCCGCATCGTCCGCCGTAGGCGCGGCGGGGAAAAGCGAAAGCAACTCGCGGAGCGGCTTCGTCCCCGGCGCCTGATCCGCCGCGATCAGGTGAGCCGGGCGATGACGGAAAGCGGAAGGTGCCGCATGGCAAAGGCGATGGGCGTCCACGGCCAGCCGGGAACGAACGCCCGCGCCGGCTCCCGCTCAATGGCGGCCACCAGGGCGCGGCTCCCGGTGGCCTCGTCCACCTCGAACGGGAGCCTGCGGGCGTCCTGGTTCATCTCCGTGCGGATGTAGCCGGGAAACACGGTGGTGACGCGGATGGGCGTGGCGAGCAGTTCCGCGCGGATCCCCTCCGTGAGCGCGGCGAGGCCTGCCTTGCTGGCGGCGTACACGGTCAGGTGGCGCGGCAGCCCGCGCATGGCGCTCACCGACGCAATGGTCACCAGGTGCCCGCGGTTCTGCGCGCGAAAGATCTCCACCGCGGCCTCGCACTGCGCCAGCGCCGCCACGAAGTTGGTTTCCGCCGTGCGGCGGTTCTCATCGAAGTGCCCGGTGCCGATCCGCCGCCCGGAGCCCAGCCCCGCGTTGACGATCACCCGGTCCAGCCCGCCCAGTTCCGCCTCGAACTCGCGGAAGACGGTGAACACGCGCGGCGCGTCCGTCACGTCCAGCGCGCGCACTTCGACGCGGATGCCCGGATGGCGCGCCGTCAGTTCATCGCGCAGCGCATGCAGCCGGTCCGTGCGGCGGGCGCACAGGGCCAAGTTGCGCCCCATCGCCGCAAAGGCACGGGCCATCCCCTCGCCCAGCCCGCTGCTGGCGCCGGTGATGAGGATCTTGGTTCGTGTCGCGCGCATGCGGGTGGAGGTTGTTCGGTGGATGACGGGCGGCCGAGTACGCCGTCGCGCGGAACGGATGGGCGGACGCAGAAAGGCGGGGCGGATGCACTGCATCCGCCCCGCCTTTCATCCATCATGCCCGCCGGGTCAGTTGATGGTGACGTTCAGCGTGTAGTTGCCCGTGTCCAGGTTCCCGAAGGTGCTGGCCTCGATCACGTACACGCCGGTTTCCGTGGCGGTGTAAACGATCCGCGAGCCCACGCCCAGTACTCCCTCGTCGTCGTCGTCGTTGCCGGCCACCAGGAAGCCGAGGCGCGGGTCGGCCAGGAGCAGGTACGTGTCCAGATCGTCGCCCGAGTCCATCGTGATGGTGACGGTCTGGCCGGCGTTGAGGGCCACGCGGTAGAGGTCCGCGTAGAAGGTATTGGTGGGTCGCCCGGTGGGGTCACCGTAGCTGCTGAAGCAGTCGGTGCCCGCGATGGACGACGGCAGGCTGGTTCCGTTGTTGACCACCGTGGACTGGCAGACGGACACCACGGTGGAGTAGGTCGCCGGCCGCGAACCGCTCGTCGCAGTCAGCGTCGCGAAACCCCGTCCTCCGCCCGCCGTGACCTGCGAGCCGTTCACCGACGCCAGGCCCGGATTGCTGCTGGACCAGTCGATCACCGCGCCCGGTACGGGATTCCCCACGACCGTAAAGACGGCGCCCGGAAGATTGCGGGTTTCGCCAAGGTTCAGCGTCAGCACGTACGGCGTGTTATCGACGTACCCGTCAGGAAACTGGACCGCGGCCGACACCAGCACCTTGAAGGTGACGTTGGTCACCTCGGGGCTGAACTGGAGCTTCCACCGCCTGGGCTCGCTGATGGTGTTCTGCGACAGGGGGCCGTTGTACTGGAAGTACGGCTGGTCCGGCCCGTTGATGGTCGCGACCCCATCGGGGTTGGCCACCGTCACCGTGCCCGCGCCGGTGGACGCCGGCCCCGCCACGAAGAACACGCGCACACCCTCGGGTTCCGGGGCGCTTCCGTTGGTGGTGCCCAGCGGCTGCGCGATCAGGTTTTCGACGGTCACATCGAACGAGATGGTGTCCAGGGCGACGGTGACGTTGCTGGACGTGAGGCGCACGTAGCCGTTCTGGTTGCCCACGATGACGCCGCGCACCCCGTCCGCGAGCGCCGCATCGTCGCTGCAGCGGACTTCGCGCGTGCGCGTGGACGCGGTGCAGGTCAGGGCGGTGGTGATCGCGTTTTCCGGCTCGCGGCTCTCGGTCGGCTGAACCGGGCTGGACGTGTCGGAGCACGCCGCAAGGGCCAGCGCGGCCGCGATCAGGGGCAGACGGGAAAGGTTGTTCATTGATACTTGGCGTCGCGGGGCAGTGAACAAGGGCCGGCACTCGGGAGCGAATGCCGGAACGAGAGAACGTGCCGCCCATGGTGCGTCGAACGCATGCCGGAACCGCAACGCCGCGGCCGCCCCATAAGGGGCTCACGCCGCGAGCGCAACCTGGCCGAATGACCGATGTTTCGCAAGGTTCGCGGAAGTTATCGTGGAAACCCCGCGTATCACCCTGGGCAGAATGTCGGGCGGCTGCACCGCAAGCAATGAGCCATCTCAGGGAAGGTACCGCGCCGGGATGGCACCTGTGTGACGACGAAAATTGTACGATCCCGCACGAAGACTTTCCATGGAACGCCGTCCCCGCAGGACTGAAGCAGTCACGTAGAACGTTCCTTTGCGGTAAGATTTTGCAATGCGATCGTATCGGGAGCAGGGTTCGGTCTGATCCAGTCGTGCCGAAGAGATCCTTTTCTGTCCCCAATCCTCGTCGTCTCGATTCGTCCGGCGGACAAGAGCAGGGAAGCGGGGAAACCCCGACGATCCGGATCGCGAAATCCATCGGCCGGTCTCATGATCGGCGTGCGGCGGTTTGATCGGAAGCGGCGGGTGTGCCGGGATTGGGAAACGGCGGGGCAGAGACCGTGTCTCCGCCCCGCCGTTCATCCACCCCGACCCACGCGATCAGGAGATGGTGACGCCCAGCGTGTAGTCGCCCGTATCCAGCTCGTTGTAGGTGCTCGCCTCGATCACGTACACGCCGGAGATCGGGGCCGTGAACACCACCCGCGAGCCCACTCCCAGCGTTTCCTGGTCGTCGTCGTCGTTGAAGGCGGTCACCACGCCGAGCCCGGGCACGGTCACGAGCAGGAACGTGTCCAGCTGGTCGCCGGAATCCAGGGTGACGGTGACGGTCTGGCCTTCCTCGAGCGTGACGCGGTACAGGTCCGCGTAGAAGTCCGTGGTGGGCGTGCCCGTCTCGCTGCCATAGCTGCTGAAGCAGTCGCTGTCCGTGAGGGACGCGGGCAGGCTGGTTCCATTGCCCACCACCGCCGACTGGCAGACCGAGACCCAGGTGGGGTAGAGCCCCGGCCTGGTCCCGCTCATCGCCGTGAGCTGCGCGAACCCGTTGGACGTACCGGCGGTGATGAACGGTCCATTGACGGAGGCGATCGCCGGCGCGTCGCTGGACCAGGTGACGGGCTCGTCCGGCAGCGGCATGCCCAGCGCGTTGTAGACGGACGCCGTGAATTCCACCGCCTCCTGGGGGTCCAGCGTCACCACCCAGGGGTTGTTCAGGATGAAGCCGTCGGGCCACTGAAGCTGCGCGGCCACCAGCACCTTGAAGGTGATGTTCTCCACCTCGGGCGTGAACCCGAAGGTCCAGGTCTTCGGCTCGCTCACTTCGTCGGTGACGCTGGACGCGAAGAGCCCGCCCTCGTACTGAAAGTAGGGCTGGTCCGGCCCGGTAAAGCTGTCCATGCCGTCGGGGTTGGCCACCGTCACCGATCCGCCGCTGGTGGAGGACGGTCCTGCCACGAAGAACACCCGCACGCCGGCGGAATCGACCTCTCCATCCGCCGCCACGCCCAGCGGCTGCGCGATCATGTTCTCGACGGTCACGTCGAACGAAAGCGAGCCGGGCGTGACCTGGATGTTGCTGGACGCGAGGCGGATGTAGGTGTTCTGCCCGCCCAGGATGATGCCGCGCGCGCCGCCCCCCATCGCCACGCCGTCGGTGCAGCGCACCTCGCCGCCGCGCGTGGAGACGGTGCAGGTGAGGGCGACGGTGAGGTCCGCGTCCGGCTGGCGGAAGTCGGGCTGCACCGGATTGGCGGAGTCGGAGCAGGCGGCCAGCGCCAGCGCGGCCGCCAGCAGCGGCACGCGGGCGAGGGATCTGGGGAACGTCATCGCGGGACCGATCAGAAAAAAGGACCCGCATCCAGTGCGGATGCGGGGGACGCGACGGCCCGCGTGGGAAAACGGATTGCCGGAACGCGGCGCGGTGATCGCCCCAACGAGGCGAACGCCGCGTGCGCAACGTGTCCGGTTTGCATCCGCGCCGCAAGGCTTTCCGGCCCCGCGCGGCGGATCGTGACGCGTTCTGGCGGGCGAGGGCCGCCGCCACGACACGGAGTGGCTCGCGCGTGGCGGATGGAGAGATGGAGCCTACGGCCGGCCGCTGCGGCGGATGATGCCGCGGCAGCGCCAGTCGAAGTAGTTGACCAGGATCCAGAAGTTGCGGAACGCCGGATTCCGCGTCTGCCGGTGCCAGTAGCGGAAGTAGATCTGCTGCGCGATCACCGCCAGCCGGAACAGGCCGAACACCTCGTAGAACGCCCAGTTCTCCGGCTTCAATCCCGTCCGGCCGAGATAGTATTCCACCACTTCCTCGCGGCGCAGCATGCCGGGCAGGTCTGTGGGCTGGCGGCGGGTGGTGCGCATCAGCGCGTTGTCGTCCGCCTGCACCCAGTAGGCAAGCGCGCCGCCCAGGTCCATCAGCGGATCGCCCACCGTCGCCATCTCCCAGTCCAGCACGCCGATCACGCGCGTGGGATCGTCCGCGGCCAGCACCACGTTGTCGAAGCGCCAGTCGTTGTGGATGACGCAGCTCGCCACGTCGTCCGGCGCGTTGGCCCGCAGCCAGTCGCGCACGCGGCGAAAGCGGGGGACGTTGGGCGTGCGCGCTTTCTCGTATCGATCGCTCCAACCCGCCACCTGCCGCCTTGCGTACCCCGGCCCGCGCCCGAGCGACTCCAATCCCGCCATCGCTGGATCGATCGCGTGCAGCTCGATGAGCCGGTCGATGACGGACAGGCACAGGCGCCGCGTCTGCTCCGCGTCCAGCCGCACGCCGTCCGGCATCCGCCGCCGGGGGATGAGGCCCGCGATGCGCTCCATCACGTAGAACTCCGCGCCGATCACCGATTCGTCCGCGCACAGCCCGACCATCCGCGGGACGTACGGATAGACGGGCCCCAAGCGCTGCTGCACGGTGAACTCGCGTCCCATGTCGTGCGCGGACCTGGCGCGCGTTCCCGCCGGCGGCCGGCGCAGGATGAGGTCGTGCGCGGGATACTGGAGGCGGTACGTCCAGTTGGATGCGCCGCCCGCGTACTGCGTCACCTCCGGCGACCCGTCGCCCAGACCGGGGACGAGCGTCCGCAGCCAAGCGTGCACGGCCGCGGCATCCAGTTCCTCGCCGGAGCGGACGGCGGAGGCGCGATCCTCCATCATCCGCCACCGCCCGGACGGTTGTCTCGCGTAAAGGCGCGCGTCTGCTTCGCCAGCATTCGTGCCCACAGCGCGCGCGGCAGCAGGCGCTTGGTCAGCAGCGCGCGGCGGCCCTCCGCGTGGGGCAGGACGTAGAAGCCGCCCTTGTGCACCGCACGGAACACGTCTTCCGCCACGTCCGCGGCGCTCGGGCCGGGGCGGTCAAGCAGGCGCTGGGTGATGTCGCGCAGCCGCGGCTCCGGCGAGCGGAAGCTGTCGGTCAGATTGGTCTTGAAGAACGACGGGCAGACGACGGTGACGCCGATCTTCCATTCCGCCAGTTCCACCTGCATCGTCTCCGAAAGCGAGATGACGGCGGCCTTGGTGGCGTTGTAGCTGCTCATCATGGGCACGTCCATGAAGCCGGCCATGGACGCGACGTTGACGAAGTGCCCGCCGCCCTGCCGCTTGAAGAGCGGCGTAAAGACGCGGCAGCCGCGCACCACGCCCAGCAGGTTGATGTCGATGATCCACTTCCAGTCATCGATGGTCACCGCGTCGATGGCCCCGGCCCCCGCCACGCCGGCGTTGTTGATCACCACGTCCACGCCGCCCCACCGCGCCTCCACGAAGTCGCGCGCGGCGATCAGGTCCTCTTCGCGCGTCACGTCGCAGTGGACGAACTCCGCTTCCGCGCCGGAGTTGCGGAGCGCCGCGAGCGTTTCCGCCCCGCGCGCGTCGTGCACGTCGGCGATGCACACGCGCCAGCCGTCCGCGGCGTACCGCTCCGCCAGCGCGCGTCCCAGCCCGCTCGCGCCGCCGGTGACAAAGACGCGCTTCACGACCGTCTCCCGCCAAAGCCGCGCTTCGCCAGTTCGATGCGCGCGATCACGCCCTTGTGCACCTCGTCGGGCCCGTCCGCCAGGCGAAGGCTGCGCGCCTGCGCAAAGAAGCCCGCCAGCGGCGTGTCATCCGACATCCCCGCGCCGCCGTGGATCTGCATGGCGTCATCCACCACCCGCTGAAGGACGTTGGGGGCGGCGACCTTGATGGCGGAAATCTCTGTCATGGCGGCCATCGCGCCGACCGCGTCCAGCTTCCACGCGGCGTACAGTGTCAGCAGCCGCGCCTGGTCGATGGCGATGCGCGCGTCCGCCAGCCGTTCGCGGTTGCCGCCCAGGCTCATGAGCGGCTTGCCGAACGCGGTGCGGCTCATCCCGCGGTCCACCATCAGTTCCAGCGCCCGCTCCGCCGCGCCGATGCAGCGCATGCAGTGGTGGATGCGCCCCGGGCCCAGCCGTCCCTGCGCGATCTCGAACCCCATCCCGGGTGCGCCGACGACGGCGGAAAGCGGGAGCCGCACGTCCGTGAAGCTCACCTCGCCGTGGCCGTGCGGCGCGTCGTAGCTGCCGAAGACGGGGAGCATGCGGCGGATTTCCACGCCGGGTGCGTCCAGCGGCACCAGCACCATGCTGTGCAGGTGGTGCCGGTCCGCCGCCTCGTCCGGCGTGCGCGCCATGAAGATCGCGACACGGGCGCGCGGATCGCCGATGCCGCTGGACCACCACTTGGTGCCGTTGAGCACGATCTCATCGCCATCCACCACGGCCGTCGCGCGCAGGTTGGTGGCGTCGGACGAGGCGGTGTCGGGCTCGGTCATGCAGAACACGGAGCGGATCTCCCCGGCGAGGAGCGGCGCCAGCCAGCGCTCCCTCTGCTCGGCGGATCCGTATCGCCAGAGCACTTCCATGTTGCCGGTGTCGGGCGCGGCGCAGTTGAAGACTTCCGGGGCCAGAAAGCTGCGCCCCATCTGCTCGGCGACGGGCGCGTACTCCAGCGTGCTGAGCCCCGCGCCGAGTTCCGAGTCGGGGAGAAACAGGTTCCACAGCCCTTCGGACCGCGCGCGTGCCTTGAGTTCCTCCACGAGCGGATGGATGGTCCACTTTCGCCAGTCGCCGTCGGGGTTGGCGGCGCGCACCTCGGCCCAGAAGCGCGGCTCCACCGGGTCGATGTGCTGCGTCATGAAGCGCCGGACGGCGTCCAGGTACTGCTCCGTCCGGGGGCTGGGGGTGAAGTCCATGTTGGTTCTGCGGGTTGCGGTCGCGATGCGGGGCTCGCGGGGTGCCCGCGAATCTATGCACGGGGCGCGGGGACAGCCACGCGTGCAATGCGCGTGCTCCACGGCGGGCCCCCACCCGGGCCGGCACCACCGGCCCACCCTCCCCCAACGAGAGCGGATAAATCCGCCGCTCAAACCGCGGGAACCCCCGACACGGCGCTATTCGCGCGCCGTTCGGGGCTTCAACAGCATCGGGGAGTGCGCAGAGGCAGTGGCCGCGGTCCGCGCAGGCGGACATCGTGTGTTTCGAGGCGCGGTTTTAACCGCCGGGCGGGTTCCCGCCGTGCCCGCCGAACCAGCCCCGGCGCGGAGGTCTCCCCCTCTCCCGCTTGCGGGAGAGGGGGCCGGGGGGAGAGGGCTGCCCGCGGCCGCACCGAATCATCCGGAGCACACGAATCTCCTCCACTCGTCTTTCCGATCCCCACGGCACTGGGGTGTGCTCCCTCTCCCACATCCGTTCGTGGGAGAGGGTCGTCGTGCGCAGCACGCGGGGTGAGGGCCACACCGTCCGCCGCACCCATCTCTGGTCCCGGGTTGATTGCCCGCCCACATGAACCCCCTCATCATCGCACAACGCAGCCGTCCGCAACCCGCCACTGGATGAGCCCCGCTCAAGTTGACACCTTGCTTTCCGGCGCGCACGTTCCGAACGACGTTCGGGCGGAGTGGCGGAAACACAAGGGCCGCCGGCCCCCTCCGCGGCCGGCGCGGCGACCTGGTACCGGACCCTGACTGGAAGGCGTATGCGAATCCGAAAGATCGGCGTGGTGGGCGCGGGAACCATGGGCGCGGGGATCGCCGCCCTGGCCGCGAGCGCGGGCATCCCCGTGGTGCTGCTGGACATCCCCGGCGAGGGCGACCGCGGCGGGCCGGCGCGCAAGGGACTGGAGCGCATCGCCAAGAGCAAGCCGGCGGCCTTCATGGATCCCGCGCGCGCCAGCCTCATCACCACCGGCAACACCGAAGACGATCTGGGCCTGCTGGCGGACTGTGACTGGGTGGTGGAGGCCATCATCGAGCAGCCCGGGCCCAAGCAGGCGCTGTACGCCCGGCTGGAGGAACTGCTCGGCGACCACGCCCTCATCACCACCAACACCTCCGGCATCCCCATGTCGGTGCTGGTGGAAGGCCGCGGCGAAAGCTTCCGCAGGCGCTTTCTGGGCACGCACTTCTTCAACCCGCCGCGCTACCTGCGGCTGCTGGAGATCATCCCCACGCCGGAAACCTCGCCCGAGGCGCTGGCCGCGCTCACCGCGTTCGGCGAGCGGATGCTGGGCAAGGGCGTCGTGCTCGCCAGGGACGTCCCGGGCTTCATCGCCAACCGCATCGGCGTGTTCGGCAGCGTGCAGACCATGCGGCTGATGGAGGAGCACGACCTTACCATCGACGAAGTCGACCTCATCAACGGCCCGCTCACCGGCCGCCCCAAGAGCGCCACCTTCCGCACGGCGGACCTGTCCGGCCTCGACATCCTCAAGCACGTACGTGGCGGCCTGGCCGAAGCGACGGGCGAGGACTTCACCATGCCCAAATGGGCGCTGGACCTGGTGGATCAGGGGCGGCTGGGCGAAAAGACGGGCGCGGGCTTCTACAGCAAGCAGGGCAAGCAGATCCAGACGCTGGACTGGAAGACGGGCGAGTACGCGCCGCAGCAGAAGCCGGAAATCCCCGGCGTGGCGGAAATCGCCAAGAAGCCGCTCGCCGACCGCATCCGCGGCGTGCTGCAGCTGGAAGGAAAGTACGGCGCGTTCGCCCGCGCCCAGTTTGCCCGCGCCTGGCACTACGCACTGGAAAAGGCGCCGGAGCTGGCGTACGACATCGTGGGCGTGGACCGCGCGCTGGAGTGGGGCTTCGCGTTCGAGGCGGGCCCGTTCCGCCAGATGGACGCCGTCGGGCTGGATCTCGTCCGGCAGACGATGGCGGAAGAGGGGCTGGATGAGCCGGAGCTGCTGACCAAGGCCGGCGACCGCTTCTACAGCGAGGACGGCCGCACCTTCCTCGCGTTCGATGGATCGCGGCAGACGCTGCCGGAAGCCGAGGGCGTGATCTCGCTCGCGTCGGTGCGCCGCGCGGGCGGCGTGCTGGAGGAGAACGACGAGGCGGCGCTGCTGGATCTGGGCGACGGCGTGGCGCTGCTGGAGTTCCGCAGCAAGATGGGCACGCTGGGCGAAGGCGTACTGCGGATGATCCGCGCCGCCATCGAACACGTGGACCGGGACGGACGCGCCGGGCTCGTCATCAGCCACGACGATCCGCGGGCGTTCAGCGCGGGGGCCAATCTGGTCGCCACGCTCACCGCCGCGCGCGAGGGGCGCTGGGACGAACTGGAGCAGTCCGTCCGCTTCTTTCAGGACACGGTCACCGGGCTGCGCAAGGCGCCGTTCCCCGTCGTCGTCGCGCCGTTCGGGCTTACGCTGGGCGGCGGGGCGGAAATCACGCTGCACGCCGACCGCGTTCAGGCGCACGCGGAAACGTACGTCGGCCTGGTTGAAACGGGCGTGGGCCTGCTTCCGGCGGGCGGCGGCACCAAGGAACTGCTCTTCCGCTTCACCTCCGAGCTTCAGCCGTACGAGGAGTCGGACCTGTTCGACGGCGTGCGCCGCGCGTTCGGCATCATCGCCATGGCGACGACCTCCGCGAGCGCACTGGAGGCGCGGAAGCTGGGCTTTCTGCGCGAGGCGGACCGCGTGAGCATGAACCGCGACCACCTGATCGCGGACGCCAAACTGAGGGTGCTGGATCTGGCGCCGGGCTACGCGCCGCCGCCGCCGCGCACCATCCCCGCGCTGGGCCAGCGCGCCATCGGCAACCTGCGCTACGGCGTGTGGTCGCTGCACGAGGGCGGGCAGATCAGCGACCACGAGGTGCTGATCGCCACCGAAATCGCCCGCGTGCTCTGCGGCGGCGAAGGCGCGCCGCGCCAGGTGAGCGAGCAGGACATTCTGGACCTGGAGCGCGAGGGATTCCTTCGCCTGCTGGGGACGGAAAAGACGCAGGAGCGCATCGAGTACACGCTCAAGACCGGTAAGCCGCTGCGGAACTGAGGAAAAAGAAAGTACCAAGTGCCAAGTGCCCAGCACGGGCTTCTGGGCTGGGCACTGGAACCTGAGCACTGGGCACTTGGAAACTGGGCACTCTTCTCCTGCAAGGCAGGCAATCATATGCACGAAGCAGTAATCGTGAGCGCCGTGCGCAGCGCGGTGGCAAAGGGCAAGTCCGACGGGTCGCTCTTCAACGTCCATCCCGTGGACCTGGCGGCCGACGTCATCCGCGGTGCGGTGGAAGCGTCGGGGCTGCAGCCCAAGGATGTGGATGACGTGATGCTCGGCTGCGCCAGCCCCGAGGGCGCGCAGGGCACCAACATCGCGCGCATGGCCGTGCTGCGCGCCGGATTCCCCGTGGAGGTGTCGGGGACGACGGTGAACCGCTTCTGCTCGTCGGGGCTGCAGACGGTGGCGATGGCGGCCGCCAGCATCATGACGGGGATGGCGGATACCGTGCTTGCCGGCGGCATCGAGATGATGAGCCGCATCCCCATGGGTGGCCATCACAAGGAGCTTCATCCCGAGATGATCGAGGCGTACATCGGGATGGGATTCACGGCGGAGAACGTGGCCGAGCGCTGGGGCGTGAACCGCGAAGATCAGGACGCCTGGGCACTGCGCAGCCACCAGCGCGCCGCGGCCGCGCTCGCCGAGGGCCGCTTCCGCGACGAGATCGTCCCCGTGCGCACCGCCAGCGGCGACTTCACGGTGGATGAACTGGTGCGCCCCGATACTTCGCTGGAGAAGCTTTCGGGGCTGCGGCCGGCGTTCAAGGCCAAGGGCTCGGTGACGGCGGGGAACGCGTCGCCGTACAGCGACGGCGCGGGCGCGATGGTGCTCACCAGCCGCGAAAAGGCGGAGGCGCTCGGCCTGCCCATCCTGGCGCGCTTCGTGGGATTCGGCACGTCCGGCGTGGCGCCGGAGATCATGGGGATCGCGCCGGCCCTGGCCGTGCCCAACGCGTTGAAGCGCACGGGGATGACGATGGACGACATCGACCTCATCGAGCTGAACGAGGCCTTCGCCGCGCAGGTGCTGGCGGTGATGCGCGATCTCGACATGCCCGAGGAAAAGACCAACGTCAACGGCGGCGCCATCGCGCTGGGCCACCCGCTTGGCGCCACGGGTGCCAAGCTGGGCGCGCAACTGATCCACGAACTGCGGCGGCGCGGCGGCGGCATGGGGCTGGTGACCATGTGCGTCGGCGGCGGCATGGGCGCTGCGGGCATCTTCGAGGTCTACGGCTGATCCACGCCTGAACGAGCAAAACGGCCGGCGGAGTCTATCCGCCGGCCGTTTTGCATGGGTTTGGATCATCGCACGAATGATCGAACATGAGACCCGGGGACACGCGCGTGCCGCATCCATCCTGAGCGAATGAATCCGCCGCTCAGACAGCGGGAACCCCCGATCGAGGCCGCTGACGCGTCCACGATCGGGGCTTCAACTGCATCTGGGGGCGGTCATGGGGGACGCGGCGCAGTTCTCGTCGCCCGGTCAAGTGTCGCGCGGTCGGATTACGTGATTCTTCAGCGGAGATTCATGCGGCCACCTGGCGGGGGTACGCGCCGGGCGCGGTTGCCGTTTCAGGTAGTTGAAGCCCCGAACGGGGCGCGAATAGCGACGTGTCGGAGGTTCCCGCGGTTTGAGCGGCGGATTCATTCGCTCAGGAGAGTCTGGGCGCGACACGATGTCCGCCCCGCGTGCCAAACCATCCGCCCCGACAACCCTCCCCCAGGTTTTTTTGGGGGAGGGTGGGCGAGTAGTACGAGCCCGGGTGGGGGCCCGCCCGTGAACCCCGACCGTCGCATCGAATCTCGTCGAAACAGATCCAGGATGAGAGCTCATCCTGCCCACTGAACGCGCGAATCGCCGCCGGAGTCCTGCTCCCGCGGCGATCTGCGTTGTGGCGCGCGCCCGGTGCGGGCGCGGGATCGTTCACACCGTAATGGAAATCGCCTCGGCTTCCGCGGGCGCCATCACCCCCAGCACCCGCTCCATCGCCATCGTGTGGCTGCACGTGCTGTGGTGGCGAAAGTAGTCGCAGTCGCAGTGCCAATGTCCTTCGTTGAAGCCTACGTTGTGGCTCCCGTTCTTTCCATCGAACTCCACCTCCAGCCGGTTGAAGTGGATGCGCCCCGGCTCCGCGGCGTACTCACGAGCCTTGTGGATCTTGTTGATCATCCCCGAATCGAGCATCTCAGCCTCCCCATGGGCGGGTGAAACGAAAAACGCCCGTGCAGCGCGCGGGCTGCAGGGCGTTCCGGTGAGTGGAGCGTCGCTCGTCGTGGATGCGGATCAGGTCGCAGATCTTCAATCCGGCACCTCTCCTTTCGTACTGCACCGCAGGGCGTGCGTGGGCTCCTCTGCGAACGTAAGCGCGGTGGACGGAGTGCGCAATGGCCCCGTTAACCCGCCGTCGCAATCTGTTCCGGAGCTGCCAGACACCTCTTCCGCCATCGTCTGCATCTTGTTTACGGACCGATACTTGCGACCTGTGCAGACTCGCCCGCAGCCGCGGGCGCATTGGCCACCGAGTGGGAGGAACCGCATGACCAAGCTGAAGACGACGTACCAGGAGCCGGGCGGCCGCACCACGGGCAACACCCCCGCGGGCACCGAACCCGACAGCCACCACGCGCATCCGGCTACCAGCGGCACCGATCACGACACCGATTCTACCGGCGTCTCCATGAACCAGGGCCACGGCCATCCGCGCGACGAGCACAGCAAGCGCGGCAGCGACGGCCAGGACGGCTGATCGACGCATCTCCACCGATGACGCAGACAGACGGAGGCCACGGAGAACATTCTCCGTGGCCTCCGTCTTTTCTCATGCCGCGCAAAGCCGTCGTTTGCGTCCGCGGCGGCCGCCCGGCGGTTTGAAACCACGCCTCGAACATACGAATCCCAC
This sequence comes from Longimicrobium terrae, assembly GCF_014202995.1. NCBI lineage: Bacteria > Pseudomonadati > Gemmatimonadota > Longimicrobiia > Longimicrobiales > Longimicrobiaceae > Longimicrobium > Longimicrobium terrae. The sequence goes on along the minus strand of NZ_JACHIA010000020.1, from coordinate 100,722 downwards.
CGGTCTTTTGTTGAACCGGAACCCTTCCGGCCGCCAAATTGTGTTGAGCGAATGAATCCGCCGCTCCAACAGCGCAAAGCCCCGACACCGGCCGCTGGCGCGTCCGGTTCGGGGCTTCAACTGCGTGGGATCGGTAAGGACAAGCCGCAGTACGCCCCGACATTGAGGTCTCCCCCTCTCCCGCTTGCGGGAGAGGGGGCCGGGGGGAGAGGGGTGCCCGCGGCCGCGCCAAGCCATCCGGAGTGCACGGATCCGCCGTTCTCCCGGCTCGGTGCAGATCCAAACCGGCCAGCCCGAGCCGAACCAACTCCTCGCACTGAGGTCTCCCTTTCTCCCGCGGAGCGGGGGAGAGGGCCGGGGAGAGCGGGCCTCTCCGACCGCGCGGCACCATCCGAAGCCTAAAGTCGTTGCCCTTCTCCCCTCTCCGGGCGGCAGTTTGCACGGGGAGGGGCCGGGGGCATAGGCGCGAACTTAAGCCATATCGAGCCCTCTTAGCCCCGTATTTTTACAATCACGGTGGCGCAAAGCTGGCGAAATCTGGTCGAATTAGCCGTCGCAGATAGGCTTTGCAAAATAAAGTTGACGCCTATGGGGGCCGGGGGAGGGGCCTCCCAGCCGTCCGCCGAGCCAACCTTTCCGCATCAACCCGATTTAGTCGATCCAACTCTCGACGTCGATAATCCGCCCCATTCGCCTCAACCCACGTGGAACATGCGGGCACGGTCCCCGTAGCGGGATTCCAGCGCGTCGCGCAGTTCGGGGTGGCTGGCCAGTTCCGGATCGCGGTCCACGATGGCGCGCGCCTCCCCCCGCGCGGCGGACAGAAGCTGAATGTCCTTTTCCAGATCGGCGAAGCGGAACGCCGGCAGCCCCGACTGCCGCGCGCCGAACAGGTCGCCCGCGCCGCGCAGCCGCAGGTCCGCCTCCGCGATCGCGAACCCGTCCTCCGTGGACGCAAAGATCTTCAGCCGCTGCGCCGCCTCGCCGCCGCTGTGCAGCAGAATGCAGAAGCTTTCCTCCGAGCCGCGCCCTACGCGCCCGCGAAGCTGGTGCAGCTGCGACAGCCCGAACCGCTCCGCGTGCTCGATAACCATCACCGTGGCGTTCGGCACGTCGATCCCCACCTCGATCACCGTCGTCGACACCAGGATGTCGATCTCCCCGGCGGAAAACGATCGCATCACACGATCCTTTTCTTCCCCCGGCATCTGCCCGTGGATGATCGCCAGCCGCAGCTCGGGAAACACCTCCTTGAGCTGCTCGAACTCCACCGTCGCCGCTTTCAGATCGACCTTTTCCGACTCCTCCACCAGCGGGTAGACGATGTACGCCTGCCGGCCGAGCGCCACCTGCTCCGCGACGAACTTGAGCACCTTGGGGCGCGCGGACTCGTTGCGCAGCGCCGTCTTGATGGGCTGGCGGCCGGGCGGCCGCTCGTCCAGCACCGAGATGTCCAGGTCGCCATAAAGCGTCAGCGCGAGCGAGCGGGGGATGGGCGTGGCGCTCATCACCAAGGTGTCGCTGTTGTCGCCGCGCTCCTGAATCGCCTGCCGCTGCTTGACGCCGAACCGGTGCTGCTCGTCGACGACCACCAGCCCCAGCTTGTGGAACGCTACGCCGTCCTGGATGAGCGCGTGCGTCCCCACGGCGATGTCCACGTCGCCCGCCGCCATGCGGTAAGTGACCTCTTCCCACTGCTTGGTCTTCAATCGGCCGGTCAGCAGGCCCACGCTCACCGGAAGGTCGCCCAGCAGTTTGATGAGGGTGCGCGAGTGCTGCTCGGCCAGGATTTCGGTGGGCACCATGAGCGCGGCCTGATAGCCGTTCTCCAGCGCGCGCAGCATGGCGAAAAGGGAGACGACTGTCTTGCCCGATCCCACGTCGCCCTGCAGCAGCCGGTTCATGCGCCGCGGGCTGGCCATGTCCGTACCGATCTCCTTGAGCACGCGCTTCTGCGCGCCGGTCAGGGCAAAGGGCAGGGATTTGTGAAACGGCTTCACCAGCGTGTCGCGGCGCGGAAACGCGATGCCGGGGCGCTCCGCGGCCGCGCGGTGGTGGGCCTGCGCGTGCAGAAGCTGGAGGAAGAAGAGCTCCTCGAACGCCAGCCGCTGTCTTCCGCGCTCCGCGTCCGCCAGCGTGGTGGGGCGGTGCATGGCCTCCAGCGCCTCGGCCAGCGGGACGACGCCTGCACGCTCGCGCACGTCGCGGGGCAGGCGGTCGTCGTCGCGCGCCTGGCGCAGCAGGCCGTCCAGGTTTTCGGCGATCAGCGTGCGCACCTGCCGGTGCGTAAGCCCTTCCGTGGCGGGATAGACGGGAAAGATGGTCCCGCTTTCCTCGGTGGATTCCTCGCCTTCGCGCGCCAGCGTGGTGTACTCGCGCGGCTGAAACTGGCGGCCGTGGTAGAAGCGGCAGGTGCCGCGCAGCAGCAGCAGGTCGCCGCGCGCGATCTGCCGGTCCAGAAACGGCTGCCCCGGCCACGAGCACTCGATCAGCCCGCCGCCGTCGCGCACCACCGCCTGAAAAATGCGCAGCCCGCGGCGGGTGGGGAGCACGCCCTTGCTCACCACGCGGCCGATGATGGTGGCGTCCATCCCCGGCTCCAGCGCGGAGATGGGCGTGACGGTGGAGGCGTCCTCGTACCGGTGCGGGACGTGGTAAAGCACGTCCCGCGCGGTCAGCAGCCCCAGCTTCGCCAGGAGATCCGCCCGCTTGGGACCCACGTTCTTGAGGAACTGCGCGGGCCGGTCCAGCTCGGTGTACGTCGGCACTCTGGAGTGCGTGAGTGCTGGGTGCGTGAGTGCGCCGGGAACCCTTCCCGGGAGCTTCGGAATGTATTCGGATGAGGGAATGCGCGCGAGTGCCGCAACGGACAGCGCCTCCCGGGATGAGCGTTCCCGGGAGGCGCCGTCGTTCTGGACGCGGTGGATCAGCAGCCCGGATACGGGTAGCGGGTGGGGCAGAAGAAGTGCGTGGGACAGGTGTTCTGGCACGTGTTCTCAATGCCGCACGTTCCGCAGCTCACGTCCCACTCCGTTTCCTCGGCACAGGTGCAGATCCGCTCCTCGCAGGTGGAATCGCTCTCGAAGCCCCGCACCGTTCCGGAATCCGCGTCGTTCAGCTCGGTGGTGCCGAACGATTCCACCGACAGGTCTTCCAGCGTCAGCTTCAGCTTGTTCATGGGGTTCCATTCTGTCCGGGATGGGTTCGATCCAGCGGCATGAGACCGCCGGAAGGGTTTTCGGAATATTGCCTTACTGTCGTCAAACGCAAGTTTCTTGTGGCGAAATGCTGGATCGACGAAAGTTCCCGGATTACACCGCAAGGAGTGCTCGACGTCACGCGCACACGGTGCGTACCTGATCCCTGCAGAGTGACGGCGGAGGAGGGGACGCGCGGAACCATCGTCTGCGCCCCCGCGCGTCGCCCGGGGTTGCGGATGCGTGATTGGAGGCTATCATTTCCTGACGATAGAAGTTGTTCAGGCCGCGCGTTCAACGACGCGCGTCCACCATCACAACCCGAGGAGTTCCAATGAAGAAGCTGAGCATGAAGGTGGATGACCTGCGGATCGAGAGCTTCCAGACGGAGCTGCCCATCGCCGGGCGCGGCACCTTGGACGCGGCCGAGGTGTCCATCACCTGCTACTGCACGCGCCAGGTGTGCACGCTGGATCTGGAAGACGCCGGCGAGAACAACGGCTGATCACCGCCGGTCACCGGGAGCCGGCGCCCTCACGGGTGCCGGCTCCCGCTCCTTTTCCGTCGCCGCGGCAACACCGTCACTCCCCACGAACTGCGCGGCGCGCGCCGGTACGTCACGCCCGGCCCCAATTCCTCGAATCAGTACGGACGATCACGGAGGGGGGAACAGGATGGGCATCGACACCCAGTCGCTCCCCTCCGGTCCCTCCACGGCGCGCGGCCTATAGCGCAGCACCTGCACCCCCTGGATGGCGATGTCGTTGAGCCGCGGGTCGGCGGAGCTCACCACCTGGATGCTGGCCGCGTCCACCTGCCCGTCCGGCAGCACGCGATACCGCAGCGTGACTACCCCCCGCGCCCCCTCACGCCGCAGTTCGCGCGGATAGTTGCGGCGGATATACTGCGTCAGATCCTGCCAGTTGGTCGGATAGGCAGGCGAGTTGTCCACGGCGAACTGGACGGGGAGTTCGATCCATACCTTGACTGGGCGGCTGTTTATCCGTGCGGGGTAAAAGGTGAGGGCCTGCAGCGAACGCAACGCCGGGATCACGAACTCGTCATGGCTGGCCCGGACCACGTGCACGTCCGTGGTGTCCACCCTACCGTTCTCCAGAACCCTGAACCGCATCCATACCTCGCCCGAGACCCCGGCGTCGCGCAGGAGCGGCGGGTAGTTGCGCTCCAGTTGCCTGACAAAGTCCGCCCTCGTGCGCAGGGAGGGGAAAACTTCCACGCCCAGCGGGGGCGCCCCCGCGGCAACGGTGTCCCCTGCCTCCATCAGGCGGTCCATTGTCCTGAGGCCCGCGTTCCGGGCGCTCGGCATCGCCTTTCCCGTGCACCCCATGCGGTTGAGCGCCGAGTCCAGGCCGGCCAGGGTGTACGTGTACCCGGCGGCGGGGCGCCCGGGCAGATCGGCAAGCACCTGCACGGCCAGCCGCTCCGCCGCGCGTGCGCGCAGGATGATCCGGCCGGCCTTGTCCGCGCCGACGAGCGCGACATCGACGCCGTCCCGCGTCTCCAGCACCGTCGTGTCCGGCGCGCCCGCGTCGAAGCGCCACACCACGCGCGGCGGCGTCTTGCTGGAATCCCCCGCGAGGTGAAGTCCCGCCGCGAGGCCGGCGGGATCTCCGCCGCAGGCCCACGCCAGGGTGCCAGCGCGCCCGAACGCATCGGGCTTGAGGAGGGCGTGGCTGATGTCCCTCGCGGGCGATGCACCTGCCTCCAGGTACACGTCCACGTTGCCGATCCTTTCCTCCTGCTGTGCCGCGGCGGGCATGGCGCACAGGCAGACGGGTACGAGCATTCGGAATACGGGATGACTCAAGATGGATCGCATGAAAACCGGAAGGGGAGACGGTCTGCCGGGAGGGACACGGGGCTGTCCATATCCTATGCGGAAAGACGGCGCAAAACAATAGTCCCGATCGGATCGATCGCGACGCTGGCGGAGGCATGGATTCGCTGCGAACCGACAGGAGATGACGTCAGGCCACAGACGCATCCACGTGAGGTGCGATGAACGAGAGGCGCCGCCCGGACCAATCCGGGCGGCGCCTTGTCCATCATCAACCTGAAGCGGGACCTCAGGCTTCCATCACCTCTTCGGCGAACTGCTCGATCTCGAACGGCACCAGGTCCGTCATCTTTTCGCCCACGCCGATGAACTTTACGGGGAGGTCGAACTCTTCCTTGAGCGCCACCACGATGCCGCCCTTGGCGGTGCCGTCCATCTTGGTGAGCACGATCCCCGTAAGCGGCACCAGCTGGCCGAAGCTGCGGATCTGCGCCATGGCGTTCTGCCCCGTGGTGGAATCCAGCACGGCGAGCGTCTCGTGCGGCGCGCCGTCCAGCTTCTTGCCCAGCACGCGGTGCACCTTTTCCAGTTCCTTCATCAGGTCGCCCTGCGTGTGCAGGCGCCCGGCCGTGTCCACGATCACGACGTCGACGTTCTTTTCGCGCGCCTGCTCCAGCGCGTCGAAGGCGACGGCGGCGGGGTCGCGGCCCGGCTCGCTGCCCACGAACTCGCACCCCACGCGCTCCGCCCAGCGCCGCAGCTGTTCGATGGCCCCGGCGCGAAAGGTGTCGCCCGCGGCGATCATCACCCTGCGGCCCTGGCGCGTCAGCCGGTGCGCCAGCTTGGCGATGGTCGTCGTCTTCCCCACGCCGTTGACGCCGACGATGAGGAAGACCGTGGGCCCGCCCTCGTAGTTGAAGCGCAGCGCCGTGTCCGAGCGGCCGGCGCTGAGGATGGCGACGATCTCCTCGCGCACCGCGCGCAGAAAGTCGCGCTGCGAGCGGGCCACGCCGCGCTCGGCCAGCGTTTCCACCACGCCCGTGAGCCGCAGCGTGGCGGGCACGCCGAAGTCGGCGCCGATCAGCTGTTCTTCCAGCCCTTCCAGCGAGCCTTCATCCAGCCCCTTCACCAGCACCGAGACGTCCGTCAGCGCGACGTCGACGATACGGTCCCAGAGCGACTTCTTTCCCTCTTCCCTGGTGCGGAACAGACGTGCCATCAGCAGCAATCCGGAACGAGCCGGCGCGGCGCCGGCGGCTTTCGATCAATGTAGGCAACTCAGGCCGGGCATACCCCCGCGGGCGCCCGGCGTGCCCGAATCTAGCCCGCACCGCCGTTCCCGGGCAAACAACCCGCTATCGGTCGATAGAAATGATCGCGCGATCCTCACGTCGGCGGGCAGAGGCGCGGACCGCCCTGCTCTGGGACTCGGAGAATCTGGGTCAGAACTTCTTCTCCTTTCGGAGCAGCCCGTCCATGCAGCCGCGGTAGGAAGCTGCGCGATGCTCTCCTTCCTTGGAGCCCTGAGAGAACCACTCTGCGGCTTCGTGCAGATCGCGGCTTCCGGCCTGTTTGTAGATGCCGGATCGATCATGATCACAAATATCGTACGCGACGTTGTACGTGTTCTGGACCAAGCTCATCTTCTCCGCCTGCAACAACACGTATGAGGTCGGGGCCTGTTCCGTGGCGCGTGCCTCATACACCGGCTCGCCGGAATCGCAAGCGGAAAAGGCCGCAATGCTCAACGAAATAATGACCGGTACTCTCATCATCCAACCTGTTGCTTTGATGTCGTAGTCTGAACCGTGGCGTTCTCCTCACCAGGATGGTCGGCCTCCGCGGGTGATTTTCCCGGCTCATCCGCGTCATCCGCCATCCGCCGACAACGAAAACCGCCCCCGTCCGCGCGGTGGCGGACGGGGGCGGTGGATCAAGCGATCCGATGGATCAGGACTGCTGGCCGGCGGACGCGAGCCGCTGGTTCACGAAGTCCCAGTTCACCGTGTTGAACCACTCCGTCAGGTAGTCCGGACGGCGGTTCTGGTAGTTCAGGTAGTAGGCGTGCTCCCACACGTCGATGCCCAGCAGCGGCGTCTGGCCGGTCATCAGCGGGCTGTCCTGGTTGGCGGTGTCCGTCACCGCCAGGCCGCCCTGTCCATCCACCACCAGCCACGCCCAGCCGCTGCCGAAGCGGCCCTTGCCGGCGTTGACCATCTTTTCCTTGAACGCGTCGAACGATCCGAACACGCGGGTGATTTCTTCGCCCACGCGGCCGGTGGGCTGGCCGCCACCGTTGGGGCCCATCACCTGCCAGAACAGGCTGTGGTTGGCGTGCCCGCCGCCGTTGTTGCGCACCACGCCCCGGATGTCGTCGGGAACTTCGTCGATGCGGCGCATGAGCGCCTCGATGTCGTCGCCGGCCTGGAACTCGGGGTGCTTTTCGAGCGCCGCGTTCAGATTGTCGACGTACGTCTTGTGGTGCTTGCCGTGGTGAATCTCCATCGTCTTGGCGTCGATGTGAGGCTCAAGCGCGCTGTGCGCGTACGGCAGCTCCGGCAGTGTAAACGGCATCTCCTCCACCTCCCTCAGGGTTTCGGTTCCGCGGACAGACCATCGTCCCCGCGCGTGCGGGGCGCCCGTTTCCGCCGCCCCGCGAACACGGCCAATCTACCATGCGACAACCGTTCCGCCACCCGCGGGCGTGTTCTGGCGCGCGCTCTGGCGATGAGAACTGCCGTTTCACACGGAGGACACGGAGTCGGCACGGAGGTCACGGAGGAAGAGCATGAGAGAAGAAGATCGGGATCACGCAGAGCAGCAGAGACGCAGAGAACAACAAAAGCACCAACGACCCCGTTCTTCTGTCTCTGCTTCTCTGCTGCTCTGCGTGAGACTCATTTTTTCCGTTCCTCCGTGTCCTCCGTGCATCCTCCGTGGCCTCCGTGTGAAACGGCAGTTCAGATCCTGAAGCACGCGCAAAAGAAGGGGCAGCGGAGAATCTCCGCTGCCCCTTCCTCACATCACCCGGAAACCGTCCGCCTCAGCTGCGCGGAAGCGTTTCGTTGGCCGGCAGCGGGAACCACGCCGCCACGTTGCTGCCGGTGCGCTGCGTGCCCAGCGCCCGCAGCTTGGCAAGCATGCCGAAGCGGCGGTAGTCCGCCCACGAGTGCCCGCCCTCGAACAGCAGCGAGTACCGGCGCTCGTACAGCAGCGCGTTGATGAAGGCGAAGTCGTTGGCCGGCTCCGCGATCGCCGCCAGCCCGCCCGAGTTCTGGCGGATGTTGTTGATGTCCGCCAGCGCGCCCGCCTTGTTGCCCGTGAACCACCGGGCCTCGGCCCGCAGCAGGATCAGCTCTTCGTTGCGGATCATGGGGATGGGCGACGACTGTCCGCCCGGCCCGTAGAACGGACGGTAGCTGTAGATGGTGAAGCGCAGGTCGCTGCCCAGCGATCCCACCAGGCTGCCGCTGGCGCGCTCGGTCTTGTAGCGCACGCGGGCGTCCTTGAGCGCGCCGTTGCTCTGCGCGCGCGTCACCAGCGTGCTGTCCGCAACCGTCTTGCCGCTGGGGTCGTTCAGCGTGTTGGCCACGTCGCCCGAGCCCGAACTGTACGTCTGGTAGACGCCGAAGTTCAGCCGCGTGCGGTCCGTCATGGGATCGCCCGTGGTGATGTCTTCGTTGATGAACGACTGGCCGATCGCCGTGAGCGCGTCCTGGTAGCGGGCGGCCACGAACGCCGTGGAGTCGTTGGCCACCCGGGCGCGGTACACCTCGATGCGCGCCTTGAGGGCGCGGTTGAAGCGGATGAACTGCGCCGGCGTGTTGAAGCCGAAGTTGTTCAGCCCCGACGGGGTGGGGAAGGGAAAGGTGGGCCCCGCCGCCGCCAGGTGCGTGCGCCCGTCGTCCAGCAGCGCGCTGATGAACGCCATGGCCTCGGCGCGCTCCGCGATGGGAGGCGGCGTGGTGATGGAGTCCAGCGGCGAATTCACCCGCACCGGAATCTTTTCGCGGGTGTTCAGGATCTGCATGTAGTCCAGCGCCTGAATCGTCTTCGCGAAGCCGCGGATGGCTTCCTCGTCGGCGGCGGGCAGGTCCACGGCCGGGTTGTCCAGCGCCGCCATCAGGATGTTGGCGGTGCGGATGTTCCGGTACGGCGTGGTCCAGTACGAGCTGCCCGTGAAGTTGCTGGCCTGGGCGTTTCCGTTGAACACCCGGGTCACGTAGCGCGACTCATTGGGGTCCAGGAAGTATCCCTCGCGTCCCACGATTCCCGCGAAGCGCACGTAGGTGTCGGCGTCCTGCCGGCTCCCCTGCAGCACCCCGGTGGCCGCCTGCAGCACCGTGGAGACCGTGGGGTTCACCAGCAGGTCGTCCAGCGGCGGGTTCTGGTAGTCCGGAACGGTAAGGTCCGAGCACCCCGCCACGGCCAGCATCCCGGCCGCCAGGGGAAGAAATCTGCGAATGTGCATGGAGTATGACCTCGTCATGGGGATGTCCTGCCGTTAGAAGGTCACGTCCAGGCCAAGCCAGATGCTGCGGCTGGTCGGGAACGGGGTGACGTCGATGGCGCGGCCCACCGCGCGGTTGCCGAAGTTGCTCACTTCGGGGTTCAGCCCGGTGTAGTCCGTCCAGGTGATCAGGTCGCGGCCGCTCAGGGTCAGCCGGGCGCCGCTCACGCTGCGGCCCACGCGCTGCAGCAGGGCGCTGGGCAGGGCGTACGACACCGACACCTCGCGCAGCTTCACGTAGCCGGCGTCCTCGATGTACTGCGTCACGCCGTCGCCCTGGCGCGCCACGCGCTCCGCGCCGGCGCAGGTGTCGCTGGTGTTGCAGCCGGTCCAGTCCTCGCCGTTCTGCGAGTCGTCGTAGTACGACTTGGTCAGGTTGGCGGCCAGCCCGCCGTGCGCCCAGTCCAGCAGGGCGTAGAACGCCACCGGGCCGAAGCTGATGTCGTTGCTGAAGCCCACGCGGAAGTCGGGGTTGGCGTCGCCGTAGATCACCTCGATCTGGTTCCCCTCATCGTCCACGTCGTAGCCCCACATGGCGGTGGGCGACTCGCCCTCCTTGATGCGGTAGCCGCCGTAGTCGAACCCGAAGTGGTTGCCCGGGTTGTACTGCGTCAGGCTGGACAGCTTGTCGCCGCCCAGGTCCAGCACCTTGGCGCGGTCGGCCGCAAAGGTCACGCGGCTCAGCCAGGTGGCGGAGTTGCGGTGGATGGGGGTGGCCTCCAGCATGGCTTCCACGCCGCGCACCCGGTAGCGGCCCGCGTTCACCGCGTACACGCCGAAGCCGGTGGACGGCGCCAGCGGCGGGGTGATGATGAAGTCCGACACCGTCTTGTTGTAGGCCGTAAGCTCCAGGCGCGCGTTGCCGCCCAGCAGCACGGCGTCGATGCCGCCCTCCAGCTCGGTGGTGCGCTCCGGGTGCAGGTCCGGGTCGCCCACGGCGCCGTTCACGCGCAGGCCCAGCACGCCTTCCAGGTTGGTGCCGCCCAGCGCGCTGGTGAAGCGCTGCCCGTAGAAGGGCAGGTTGCCGCTGGAGCCGTAGGCGATGCGGAACTTGAGCTCGTCCAGGTTGTTGAACGGGGTGTCCAGGCGGTACGAGGCGGCCGCCTTGGGATACAGGTAGTACTGTTCTTCGTCCGCGTTGGCGCTGCTGCGGTCCGCGCGCAGGCCGGCGGTCACCGACAGGTGCTCGTCCAGCGCCAGCAGCTCTTCCTGCAGGTACACGCCGAACTCGCGGTTGCGGCTGCGCGAGCCGTCCAGCTCCTTCTTGGCCGCGAAGGCCGGAATGCGGCTGGTGGTGTTGCGGCCCACGATCTGGCTCAGGCTCAGGTCGCGGTCCTCGTACTGCATGCCGGTGGAGGTGGTGGCGGTCAGAAAGCCCGACTCCGGCGCGAACACGTGCACCAGGTTCACGCCGGTGTTCAGGTTCACGTTGGCGGCCTGGCCCAGGACCGCGGTTCCCGGCAGTTCGTCGTCGTTCTCAAACTGCAGTTCCAGCGGAAAGTACAGGTCGTTGCGCTGCTGGAAGTAGTCCACGCCGCCGTTGCCCACCAGCCGCAGGGTGTGCGGCCCGCCGCTGAACAGGTTGACGGACAGGTTGGCCGAGCCGATGGCGCGCCACACGTCTTCGTCGTTGGTCGACAGCGCGGCGGTCTGCGCCGGGTTGCTGGCGATGTAGTCGCTGGTGTTGGCGAACACCCCGTTGTGGCCGGAGATGTCGATGAAGCTGGGCGTGTACGAGAGCGCCGAGTAGTAGCTCACGCCGGCGTTGTCGTTGCCGGTAAGGCCGCGGGCCGCCACCGAGTGGATGATCCCGGCGCCCACCGCCAGCGTGGCGCGGCTGCCGAACGCCTGGTCCAGGTTCAGCTGCAGCGCCTGCTTCTCGTACCCGGTGTTTTCGGCGATGCCGGGGTTGTCCTGCAGCAGTCCGGACACGAAGTAGCGGGTCTGCTCGGTGCCGCCGCTCACGCTCAGCGAGGTTTCGCGGGCCAGGTCGCGGCGGCCGAAGACGGCTTCCTCGTTGTCATAGAACTGCTTCTGGCTGCCGTCGGCGTTGAAGTACTGCGCGACTTCGGCGTTACTCAGGCCGTAGTGGTCCTGCGCGGCTTCCGCCGTCCAGCGGCGGGCACCCAGCGTACGGTTCTGCTCGAACATGCCGAAGCGCTGCGTAAGGCGCAGCTGCGGGCGGCCGGCGCGGCCGCGGCGGGTGGTGATGATCACCACGCCGTTGCTGGCCTTGGAGCCGTAGATGGCCGACGCGGAGGCACCCTTCAGGATCTCGATGTTCTCGATGTCGTTGGGGTTGATGTCCGCGATGCGGTTCACCAGCTGGTCCTGCGTCGACGAGTTCACCCCGCGCGAGGCCTGGCTCACGGCGTTCTGGCCGGAGGGGATGGACACGTTGCTGACGATCACCCCGTCCACCACGAAGAGCGGGTCGGCGCTGCCGCCGATGGACGAAATGCCGCGCAGCGAAATCTGCAGGCCGCCGCCGGGGGCGCCGGAGTTGGCCGCGATGTTGGCGCCGGCCACCTTGCCCTGCAGCGCGCGCTCCACGGTCTGCGCCGGGGCGCCCTGCAGGTTGTCGCCGCTCACCACGGCCACGGAGTTGGCCAGGTTCTGGCGCCGCACGGCCGTCGCCTGGCCCGTCACCACCACGGCTTCCAGGTTCAGAATGTCCTGCTGAAGCTGCACCGCCACCTCGCCCTGCCCGGCGGGCACGGCCACGGTGCGCGTGGTGAAGCCGATGCGCGACACCGAGATGGAGGCGTCGCCTGCGGGCGCCGGGAGCACGAAGCGGCCCTGCGCGTCGGTGTTCACGCCGCGCTGCGAGCCGGCGATGCGCACGCTGGCCGCGGCGATGGGCTGGCGGTCAGGCCCGGTGACGGTCCCGGTAATCTGCCGCTGCTGCGCCGAGGCCTGCGCGGCCGTCACCAGCACGAGCAGGGGCACGAGCAACGACGAAAGCAGTTTTCTCATGGGGTGTTCTGGGTTGCGTGATTGGATTGTGCTGCTGCGGAAAGATGGACGGGGGGGTGTGGCTCCTGAGCTGGGGGTGGGACTGGATGGAAAGCGGCACTCGCCGCGGAAGGAATTCTGCTTTCGGTGGCCCGGGCGGGCCGATGCTCGTGCGGGGCGCCGGAGGGCGGGGCGCATCCGCGATACCACGCAAAACACCCGCAAAGCCTGACACTGGAGCAGAGTTGCTGCGGGATTGAACACACAATAGAGCCATCCGCGCCAAAGAGCAACAATTCCATCACGCCGCCGTCACATGCCTATCCGCCGCCCTCCCGGAACGGCGCCCCCGCGGGGAGCAAAGTTCCGTTTTCCTCTCCCGGGCCGCCGCGGGCGTCGCAGGTGCCGCGCGGTGGATAAAACTGTTCCGCCGCCTGCTCTCACCGCACGCACTCAGGCTCCGGTCGGGTGCCAGGGCGGGCATGGGTCAACCGGCCGACCGTACGCGCAATGCTTGTCCATGGAACGAGCGACATTGCAATGAGTGACGCTCATTTTATCCATGTGTCACATTCCGGCCTTCGCGGCGGCATGGCACGCGCTGTGTACCTGGGGCGGATGGATGCAGTCGGGGTGAAGCCGAACCGGAACCGGAGAGAGCGGATGCAAGTGAAGCACGAGGAAAACAACCAGCGGTTCGTGGTGCGGCTGCCGGAGGGCGAGGCGGAACTGGGGTACGCGGCCCAGGGCGCGGACGTGCTGAACCTGCATCACACCTTTGTGCCCGACAGCGCGCGCGGGCAGGGCGTGGGCGACGTTCTGGTGTCGGGAGCGCTGGATTACGCGCGCCAGCAGGGAAAGCGGATCATCCCCAGCTGTCCGTACGTGGCGGCGTGGATGCAGAAGCATCCGGAGCACAACGATCTCGTCGCGCAGGGGAGTGCGTGAGGGAGTGCGTGAGTGCTGGGTGCGTGAGTGCGTGAGTGCGGGCAGGGCCATGCGGGGAGCGGAGCATTGCCGATCGTCGCGGGCCTCGTGAGCGGATGAATCCGCCTCTCAAAATGCGCTAAGCCCCGACACCGGCTGCTGGCGCATCCGGTTCGGGGCTTCAACTGCGTTGAGGCAGCAGAAACAAGCCGTCTTCGGCGCTCGCGCTGAGGTCTCCCTTTCTCCCGCGGAGCGGGGGAGAGGGCCGGGGAGAGGGGGCCCATCCGCATGCGCCGGCACCATCCGGAACGCGATGTCGTTGCAGTTCTCCCCTCTCCGTGCGCAGTTTGCACGGGGAGGGGCCGGGGGAGGGGCCCGCCCGCGGACGCGCGCCGAACGTCATCGCCCGCACCGTTCTGCCGTCGTCGCGTGCCCCGCGCCCTCGGCGATCGAAAAAAAAGAGGACCACGCCAACTCCGGCATGGTCCTCTTCTTGTCATCCATCGTTGCCGATCGCCGCCGATCCACCGATGCCGATCCACCAACATCCATCCACCTGATCCACCCGCCGCGCTCAGCCCCCCAGCGCCTGCAGCTGCTCCTCCATGCGGCGAAAGCGGCGGGCCAGCGACACCAGGTACCCGAACACCAGCAGCCACACGATGGTGAACGCGGCGAACAGGTGCCAGTACGCCCGCAGCGTCCGCGGCGGGCCCTGGAAGGCACCGGCCTCGGGCGCCTGCGTGGCGGGCGCGGCGGTCATGGTGGTGGACGCGTCCGCCTGGGCGTGCGCAACCCGGGCGGCGGGCACGCCGGCCAGGGCAAGGAGCAGAACGAAGAAGGTGCGAAGATGACGCATGAGGATACCGGTCCGTGTCAGGCGGCGCGAAGCATTCGTGCCGCTTCGATCCTGCGGGAAAGCCGCTCCACCACGTACCGGGCCAGAAGCAGCGAAAAGAACAGGAGCATGAACGCCAGCATGTTCACCAGCAGCGTCTGCACCATCTCCGGCGCGGCCGTGGGCCCCTCCGGCTTGAGCACCACCGGCTTGGGGTGCTGGCTGCGGAACCACTGCACGCTCATGTGGATCAGCGGAATGTCCACCGCGCCCACGATCCCCAGAATGGCCGCGAACCGCTTGCCGCGCTCCGGGTTTTCCGTCGCCCCGCGCAGGATGAAGTATCCCACGTAGATGAACCACAGCAGCAGCGTAAACGAGAGCCGCGCGTCCCACACCCACCACGCGCCCCACGCGATCTTGCCCCACAGCGGCCCCGTCGTCAGCACGGCGGTGGTGAACACGATCCCCAGTTCCGCCGCGCACACGGCAATGGCGTCCAGCCGCTCGTCGCGCAGCCACAGGTAGCCCAGCGAGCACAGCGCCACGATGCCGAACGCAAGGTACGCCACCAGCGCCGACGGCAGGTGCACGTAGAAGATGCGCTGCACCACGCCCATCTCCGCCTCGGTGGGGACGTAGAAGAAGATCATCCACAGCCCCGGCAGCAGCGCCAGCGCCGACAGCACGCCCAGCACCACGGACCAGCGCCGGGTGCCCGCAAGCGACCCGGTATCCATCTGCGCGTCCATTATTCCTCCACGACGGCGCCGAACGACGCCGTGCACACGAACAGAAATACGAGGTCAAAGGCCAGCAGCATCCGCAGGCTCCCCTGCACCTCGCCCAGCGGCCGCCCGATCAGCAGCCGCTGCGTGGCGCTGGCCGCAAAGATGACCACGGGAATCAGCAGCGGCAGCAGCAGCACGGGAAGCAGCGAATCGCCCATCCGCGTGTGCGCGGCCATGGCGGAAAACAGCGTTCCCAGCGCCATGAAGCCGATCGTCCCCAGCACGACGGTCAGGACCAGTCCCAGCGCGCCCGCGCCGTAGTCCAGCCCGAAGAAGATGCCGTAGACGGGAAAGATCACCGCCTCCACCGCCAGAACGACGGCCAGGTTCGCCAGGAACTTGCCCAGGAACAGCGCGCCGCGGGGGATGGGCGATACCAGGATTCCCGTCAGCACCTCCGCCTCGCGCTCCGCGGCGAACGAGCGGCCCAGCCCCAGCGTCCCCGAAAAGAGGATGGTGACCCAGATCATGGCGCCGGCGATGGACCGCGCCCGCACCGACGCGTCCAGCGCAAAGCTGAAGACAATGGCGACGAGGACGGCAAAGGTCGCCATCGACACGAACCGTTCGCGGCTGCGCGCCTCCAGCATCAGGTCCTTGCGCGCCACCGCCCACGCGCCCGCCAGGAAGCCGCTCACCGCGCCGCCGCCACGCGTTCGGTGTACACGCGCTCCCACGTGGCGGGGTCGATGGCGCTCGCGGGCTCGTCGCTCACCCAGCGGCCGCCCACCTGCACGGCCACGCGGTTCGCCTGCTCCAGCCCCTGGCTCAGGTTGTGGGTGACGAGGACGATGGTCCGCCGCCCGTCCCGCAGTCGCTCCAGCACCCCGGTCAGCAGCCCGGAGGCGTGGGGGTCCAGTCCGGTATACGGCTCGTCCAGAAACACGACCTCCGGATCGTGCAGCAGCGTGCGCGCCAGGGCCAGCCGCTGCTGCATCCCCCGGCTGAAGGTGCGGGCCGCGTCCGCCCGCCGGTCCCACAGCTCCACCCCGCGCAGCGCCTCGTCCACCCGCGCCCGGCGGTCCGCCAGCCCGTACAGGCGCGCGTAGAAGTCCAGGTTTTCCGCCGCGCTCAGGCCGGGGTACAGAAAGGTCTGATGGCTCAGCAGGCCGATGCGGCGCCGCCATCCATCCTCTCCGCCGCCGATCTCCTCCCCGGCGATGCGGACGGTTCCCCTGGACGGAACGACGGCGCCGCACAGCATGCGCAGCAGCGTGCTCTTTCCCGCGCCATTGGGCCCGAAGACGGCCAGAAACTCGCCCCGGGCCAGCACCACGTCGATGCCGCGCACGGCCGCCAGCGCGCCGTACCGCTTTTCCAGTCCCCGGGCCTCCACCGCCGGTGTGTCCGCGCCCGCCGGGGGCGTGCTCACCCCAGCCGCACCCCGCACCCCGCGCAGAAGCGGCTTCGCGGCGGGTTCAGGAACCCGCAGGCGTGACGGTCGGAAACCGCCTTGGTCCCCGGCGCGGCCGGGCCACCGCGGAGCGCTTCGGCCGCGCGCATGGCGGCCAGCGCCTCCAGCGACAGCCGCTGCTTCTGCGCGCGGTAGTCCGGCTCGTCCAGCTTGCCGCCCAGGTAGTCGTACTCCAGCTCCCGCAGCGCCGTCAGCGTCACACGGCGGCGCGCTTCAGCGTCCAGCACCGCGCCGGGCGCCAGGTCCGCCAGCAGGGCGTCGCGCCGCGCCACCACCGGCGCGATCACGAATCCCGCGGCGAGAATGGCCATCACCGCGGACAGGGCCAGCAGCGTCATTCGTCGTCGTTCCGGTCAAAGTCGCGCAGGGCGGCGTTCAGCGACGCCTGCTCCTCCGCCGAGAGCGCGGGGCCGGCGGCGGCCACGGACGGGCCGGTGCCGCGCATCTGCCGCATGCGTCCCCACAGAAAAGCGGCGCCCATCGCCAGCCCCGCCGGGGGAAGCAGCCACGCCCACAGGCCGAAGCCGCGGCGCTGCGGAAGCGCGCGCATGTTTTCGCCGTACTCGCCCACCACGATGCCGATGAGCTGCTCCTTGGTGGCGCCCTGCGCGGCGGCGGCGTGCAGCCGCTGGCGCAGCGGCTCGGCCTGCTCGTTGGGGCACATGTCCAGCATGTGCGGGCCGAAGGGCGACTTCAGTTCGGAGATCGCCTCCACGGCGATGCGCTCGGTTTCCGGCGTGGGCACCTGCGCGGCGGCGGAGTGCGCGCTGAGCACCATCGCCAGGACCAAGGCGGAACGGGTGATGATGGTCATCAGGCCTCCACCAGTTCGGGCTCGTCCACCTCGGCCATCCGCGGCGCGCGCACCTTCGTGCGGACGACGGCGGGCGTGCGCGGCTCTTCGCCCGGCCACAGCGCCGTCAGCGTGCCGATCGCCATGATCAGCCCGCCGATCCAGATCCACGGCACCAGCGGGTTGATGAGGACGCGAAAGGTGGCCAGCGGGCGCGGGTTGGTGCCCTGAACGACGCCGTCCAGGTCGTCGATGCCGGCCAGGATCAGGTACAGGTCCTCGTTCCACGCGCGGCGGATCCCCACCTCGCTCACCACTTCCTCGCGCTGCTTGTACGTGCGCTTTTCCGCCGTGATCACCCCCGCGCGGCGGCCGTTGCGGCTCACGTCCAGCGAGGCGATGACCTTGGTCATGTTGGTGGCGGGATACGACGACATCGCCTGGTACGTCAGCCGGTACGTGTGGCCGAACGGCGAGGCGATGTCCATCGTCTCCCCCGGCCGCAGCGACACCTGCTTTTCCACGTCCCACGCGGCGCCCGCGAAGCCCATGAACATCACCACGAAACCGGCGTGCACCACGTATCCGCCGTAGCGGCGGCGGTTGCGCTCCACCAGGTGCACCAGGGCGGGGAAGAACCCTTCGCCCTCGATGCGCGCGCGGGCGCGGGTGCCCTTCCAGAACTCCACGATGATCGTCGTCATCGTAAAGGCGCCCAGCGCGAAGGTCAGCAGGGCGTACGTGTGCCGCGCCCCGGCAATCCACAGCACCGCGGCGGTCAGCACGCCGGCGGAGAGCGGAGCGGTGAAGTTGCGGCGCAGGTTGCGCGGGCTGGCCTTGCGCCAGGCGATCACCGGGCCGATGCCCAGCAGCCCCAGCAGCATCAGCCCCAGCGGAATGTTGACGCGGTTGAAGAACGGCGGTCCCACGGTGATCTTCTGCCCGGAGAACCCTTCCGAAACCAGCGGAAAGATGGTTCCCCACAGCACGCTGAGCATGGCCGCCACGAAGGCCAGGTTGTTCAGCAGGAACGCCGCTTCACGCGAGAGCACGCTTTCCAGCCGGCTTTCCGGCGCGAACGCGTCGCGGCGCCACCACACCAGCGCGGCGCTGGCCAGGATCAGCGCGGACAGGAAGCCCAGGAAGATCCAGGCGATCGTGGTGTTCTCGGCGAACGAGTGCACTGACTCGATCAAGCCCGACCGGGTGAGGAAGGTGGCGAAGATGCTCAGCAGAAAGGTGCCCAAGATGAGCAGCACGTTCCACATCTTGAGCATGCCGCGCTTTTCCTGGATCATCACCGAGTGCAGAAACGCGGTGCCGGTCAGCCACGGCAGCAGCGACGCGTTCTCCACCGGGTCCCAGAACCAGTAGCCGCCCCAGCCCAGCTCCACGTACGCCCACATCATCCCGAAGATGATGCCGTTGGTCAGAAAGAACCACGCGAGCAGCGTCCAGCGCCGCGTCGTGGTGATCCACCGCGTGTCCAGCCGGCCGCTGAGCAGCGCGCTGACGGCAAAGGCGAAGGGGATGGTGAAGGCGGTGAAGCCCAGGTACAGCGTGGGCGGGTGGATGGTCATCCAGTAGTTCTGCAGCTGCGGATTGAGCCCGCGCCCGTCGGCGGGGGCAAATTCCATGAGCGTGAACGGGTTGGACGCCGCCAGCACCACCACGATGAAGAAGACGAGCACGGTCTGCACCGTGCCCACCACGTACGGCATGAACTCGCGGTTGCGGCGCCGGTTCTGGAACACGGCGATGCAGCCGAACAGGGCCAGCAGGGTGGCCCAGAAGACGAGCGAGCCGGTCTGCCCGGCCCACAGCCCCGTAACCTTGTAGAAGAGCGACAGTTCGCGGTTGCTGTACCCCGCCACGTACTGGTACTCGTACTGGTTGCGTACGAACGACGTGATGATGGCGCCGCACGTGGTGGCCAGCAGCGCGAACAGCGCATAGGACGAGCGCTCGGCGCTCAGCACCCAGTCGCCGCGCCCCATGCGCCCGCCCGCGAATCCCATCACGGCGCCCCAGACGCCCACCATGAGCGCCAGCCAGAGGGCGACTTCGCCAATCTGCGTCACGCCTTGAAGTCCTCGGCCGAGGCTTCGTAGCGGGAGCCGCACTTGGTGAGCAGCTCCGTGGCCTGAAAGTTTCCGTCCGCCGCGTACACGCCGGTCACCACCACGTCGCGTCCCTCCTTGAACGTGTCGGGAAGCGGACCGCTGTAGTGCACCGGGAACTGCGTCCTGCCGCTGGCGATGTCGACGATGGTGAACCGCAGGTCCAGGGTGCGCGGATCGTAGTGCACGGTTCCGGGCACCACGCGGCCGCCCACCTTGACGGCGAGTTCGCGCGAGGTGGGATCGGCGGCCAGGCTGGCCGCGAGTTCATCGGGAGTCCGGTAGTAGATCATGGACTCCCGCATTCCGGTCGCCGCCAGATAGCCGACAACCCCGACCAGCGCCACGGCGCCGATCAGGAACTTTCTCTGCTGCTTCACGGGTGCTCCTCGGGGAAGGTGCTGGCCTCCGAGCGCGGAATATACCAGCGAAACAGAAGCGGTGAAAGGTCTTGCATGTGGCGGGATACCGCATGTGCCGTAGGGCTTTTCCCTACGTGCGCGCCGGTTCTTCGGCGGAACGTCAACCGCTTTCACGCGGAGGCCGCGGGGGTGGCGGAGGGGCGCGGGGCCATCACCCCGCGCCGTCTTCCGGGGCGCGGGGCAGAATGAGCGTAAAGACGCTGCCGGACGCCGGCGTGCTCACCGCCGTCAGTGCGCCCCCCATCCCGCGCGCCAGCTCTCGGCTGATGGCCAGCCCCAGCCCGGTGCCCTGCTGCGTGCGGGTGAGCGCCCCGTCCACCTGCACGAAGGGCTCGAAGATCTCGGCCAGGAAGGCCGCGGGAATTCCCATTCCGGTGTCGCGCACGTGCAGCCGCACGGAGGCGTCCTCCGCCTCGCACCACAGCTCCACCCGTCCGCCGGCCGGGGTGAACTTGACGGCGTTCCCCAGCAGGTTGAGCAGCACCTGCCGCAGCCGCCCCGCGTCGGCCAGGGTGTACAGCGGGGCCCCGCACCGCACCTCCAGGTGCAGCCCCTTGGCTTCGGCCTGCGGGCGCACCATCGCCTCGGCGGCGCGCATGGGCCCCTCCAGGGCCACGGCCTCCACCTGCAGCTCCGCGTACCCCGCCTCCAGCTTGGCGTAGTCCAGCACGTCGTTGATGAGCCCCAGCAGGTGCTGCTGCGCCCGCTGCACCCGTTCCAGGTGGTCGGCCTGCAGGGAGGTGAGCGGGCCCTGCACCTCCAGCAGAAGCAGGTCCACGTACCCGGCGATCGCGTTCAGCGGGGTGCGGATCTCGTGGCTCATGGTGGCCAGAAAGCGGCCCTTGGCGGCGTTGCCGGCCGCGGCGGCCTCCAGCGCCACCTCCAGCCGGCCGGCCAGCGCCTGCGCCTCGCGGGCCCGCGCCTCGGCCAGGTCGCGCGACGCCACGGCCTCCTGCTCGGCGCGGCGCATCCGCAGCAGGGCGTTGACGGTGGCCACCAGCTCGCGCGCCTCCACCGGCTGGGCCACGTACGCGTCCGCCCCGCCCTCCAGCCCCTGCACGCGGTCTTCCAGCCCGCGCCGCGCGGCGGACAGCTGCAGCACCGGAATGGAGCGCGTGGCGGGGTCCGCCTTGAGCCGGCGGCACACCTCGAATCCGTCCACGTCCGGCAGGTTGATGTCCAGCACGATCACGTCCGGGCAGTCGCGCGCCAGCCGCAGCCCTTCGATGCCGTTCTCCGCCTCGCGCACGGTGAAGCCCGCCTGCCGCAGCACGCGTCCGGTGGCGTAGCGGCTGGGGGGATAATCCTCCACCAGCAGTACGGCGGGTGAATCAGACGATTGCATGGGGCGCTTCGGATGGCGGGGTGCCCGCGAACCGCAGAGGGATTCGCAGAGTGAACACGGAGCCGACCGCCGGCGTGCTGTCCACCTCCAGCGTGCCGCCCAGAAGCAGGGCGAAGCGGCGCGACAGGGCAAGGCCGAGTCCCGTGCCCCGCGCGCCGCGCTGCAGGGGAGACTCCACCTGCGCGAAATCCTGAAAGATGCGGTGCCGCTCCGCTTCCGGGATGCCGATTCCCGTGTCGGCGACGCGGAACGCGGCCCAGCCCGGCTCGGAGGTGTGCACCGACACGCGCACCTCGCCCGCGCGGGTGAACTTGAGCGCGTTGGAAATCAGATTGCGCAGCACCTGCGAAACCTTGCCTTCGTCCGTGTGCAGTTCGGGAACGCCCGCGGCGTCTTCGAACACCAGCGCCACCTCCCTGCGGGCGTGCAGCGGGCGAAAGGTGGCGCGCAGGGCGCTGAACAGGTCGTCGGCGGAAAAAGGCGCGGGACGCACCTCCACCTGTCCCGCCTCCATGCGGGCGGCGTCCAGCAGTTCGTCCACCATCTGCAGCAGGTCGGCCGCGGAGGTGCGCACGAAGCCCACCTGCGTTTCCTGCTCGGCGGTCAGCGGCCCGTCCACGCGGTTCAGCAGCAGCTCGGTCAGCGCCAGCATGGCGTCCAGCGGGGTGCGGAACTCGTGGCTCACGTAGGACAGAAACTGCGCCTGCAGGCGGTTGGCGCGCCGCAGCTGCTCGGCCTGCTCTTCCAGCTCGGTGTACAGCGCCACCACGCCGCGGTTGGTGTCTTCCAGCTCGCCGTTCAGCCGCTCCATCTCTTCCTGCCGCTCGCGCAGCGCGGCCAGGGCCCCCAGCAGCTCCTGGTTCTGCCGGCGCACCTCGTCCGCCGGGTCCGCCGGACGCTCGCGCGCCAGCTGCTCGGCCAGGCGCGACGCGGCGGCCGCGTCCACGAGGGGCGCGCCGGGGGGAAGGGCGCGCGCCAGCGTGACCCTCGTCCCGCGGCCGGGCGCGGTGTCGACGGTGACGCGGTCCACCAGCCGGTGCGCCCCCGCCAGCCCCACCCCCATCCCGCCGGCCGAGCGCCAGGTACCCGCCAGCACCGCGTCCAGGTGCGGAATCCCCGGCCCGCGGTCCGATACGGTGACTTCCAGCCGTTGTGCCCCCGGCTCTCCCGCCACCGCGAACTCCACCCGGCCGCCCCCGGCGTACTCCCAGGCGTTGCGGGCGATCTCCGACACGGCCGTGGCGATGCGGACGGCGTCCTGCGCGTCCATCCCCAGCAGCAGCGCCATCTGCCGCGCCCGCTGCCGGGCGGGGACCACGTCGGTGTCGCGGGCGATGGAAACGGCGAGCAGCGCGCTCATCCGCGGGCGCCCGGCCGCAGCGCCGCCACCGTGGCGTCGTCGCGGCCGCGCCGGAAATCGCGGAACAGCACCGCGGCCAGCAGCGCCGGGTCGCGCGCCGCCAGCCCCGGGTAGCGGTCCGCGTCCCACTGCGCCGAAACCCCGTCGGTGTGCATCACCAGCACGGCGCCGGGGGGGAAGGCGGCCTCGAACTCCTGGAACTTGCGCACCTGGTGGCCCACGATCCCCGCGTGCGAAACCAGCGAGGCGCGCCGCCCGGGCGCCACCACGTGCGCGGCCACGTTGCCGATCCCGCAGAAGCGGACGGTGCCCTCCGCCGGGCGCACCTCGGCCAGTGCCGCCGCCGCTCCGCGGGTGCCGCGCAGCGCCGCGTGCAGCGTTTCCATCCCCGCCATGGGCGAAGGGGGAAGGGCTCGATAAAAGGCGGCGGACGCGGATTCCGCCGCCTCCGCCGCGCCGATGCCGTGCCCCAGCCCGTCCACCACCAGCAGAAGGTGGCGCCCGCCGTCTTCCGCGTGCGCCCACCGGTCGCCGCACGCTTCTTCGCCGGGGTAGGGGCTGCACACGGCGCCCACCGCCGGCGCGTCCATCGGCCCGGGGGTGCGCGGCCACAGGCGGGCCAGCAGCGCCGTTCCCGCCCCGGGCGCGCTCCATCCCTCAAAGTGGTCGGACACGCGCCCCAGCGCGCCCAGCCCCGTGCCGGACGTGCCCGCGCTGGACACGCCGTCCACCATGGCGGCCGACATGTCGGCCATTCCCGCGCCGCGGTCCAGCACCAGCAGCTCCAGCCCGGTCACGCCTCCGCCGGCGATGCGGCGCACCAGGATCTCGCCGCCCCGGGGGGTGTGCTTGATCAGGTTGGTGGCGGCCTCGGTGGCCACCAGGGCGGCGCGCCCGGCCTCCGCCTCGGTCCATCCCAGCGCCGCGGCCAGGCGCGACACCTCGCGCCGGGCCTCGCCCACCTGCGAGGGCTCCATCACCACGATGGAGCGGCACACCACGTCTACTTCCACTTGACGATCTCCACCCGGGTGCCGGCGCCCGGCGCCGTATCGATGCGGAATTCGTCCATGAGGCGGCGGCTTCCGCTCAGCCCCAGACCCAGCCCGTTTCCCGACGTGTATCCATCGCGCAGCGCCAGCTCCAGGTCGGGAATGCCGGGGCCGTCGTCGCTCACCAGCAGCCGCAGCCCGGGGCGCGGGCCGCCCAGCAGGGTGTCCAGCCGGGCCGATCCGCCGCCGCCGTACACCACCGCGTTGCGCCCCAGCTCCGAGGCGGCGGTCACCAGCTTGGTCTGGTCCACGAGGGAGAATCCCATCTCCTTGGCCAGGCCGCGCACCGCCTGCCGCATGCGTACCACGTCCTCGTCGGTGCGCAGCGGGTGGTCCTCACTCCGCGAAGGGATCATCCATGCCCTCCGCGGCCGGGGCGTCGAACACCGACTCCCGCAGCAGCGCCATCCCGCGGTTCACGTCCAGCGCGGTGCGGATGCCGGGCAGGGTGAGTCCCAGCTCCACCAGGGTGATGGCGACGGCGGGCTGCATTCCCACCACGACCGTTTCCGCGTCCAGCACGCGGGCCACGGAGGCGATGTTGGCCAGCACGCGGCCGATGAACGAATCCACGATCTCCAGCGCGGAGATGTCAATCAGCACGCCCTGCGCCCCGGTCTGGACGATGCGCTCCGCCAGGTCGTCCTGCAGCGCCAGGGCCAGCCGGTCGTGCATGTCGACCTGGATGGAAACCAGCAGCAGCTCCCCCAGGCGCAGAATGGGAATGCGGTCCATGGGTCAGCTCCGCCGCGCGGCCTGCGCCGGCGCGGCCGCCACCAGCGACTGGCCGGTCTGCCGCAGCGCCAGGCGGAATGCGTCGGCCAGGGTGGCCTTGGTGGCCACGGGGCCCAGGTCCACCCCCAGGTGCACGATGGTCTGCGCGATCTGCGGGCGGATGCCGCTGATGATGCACTCCGCCCCCATCAGCCGCGCCGCCGCCACCGTCTTGATCAGGTGCTGCGCCACCAGGGTGTCCACCATGGGCACGCCGGTGATGTCGATGATGGCCACCGCGCACCCCGTATCCACGATGCGCTGCAGCAGGCTTTCCATCACCACCTGCGTGCGGGCGCTGTCCAGCGTGCCGATGAGCGGCAGGGCCAGAATGCCGTCCCACAGCTTCACCACCGGGGTGCTGAGCTCCATCAGTTCCATCTGCTGCCGGTGAATGACTTCCTCGCGGCTGCGCTGGTACACCTCGGTGGTGAACAGGCCCAGCGCGTCCAGCACGGCGGTGGCGCGCCACAGCCCGTCCATCCGCGCCTCGGAATCCGCGCCGTCCTGCTGGATGCGGCTGAAGACGGGCTGCTTGAGGGAAAAGACGAAGGTGGCCGTTTCCGTGGGCGACAGTCCCTGCAGCGCCCACTGCCGCGACACGCGGCTCAGCAGGTCGCGCACGCCGTTGAAGGCGGCGCCGGCGACCTCGCCCCCGCCCGCCACCACGGCGGCGTTCAGCAGTTCAATGAACTCGGCGCCCTGCTGCCGCAGCTCCGCCGCGGAAATGAGGCCGGCGCGCCCGTTGCGCGCGGAGGCCTGTTCGCGAAGCCACGCGTCCAGCAGCGCGTCGCGGTCGGTGGACAGGGCGGAGGCGAACAGGTCGCCGCTGGTGGCCGTCATGGATGATTTCGGTGTTCAGGCGTTTGCGAGGGTGCACCCGGCGGACAATGTACGCGGCCGGGGCCGGGCCGGCATCCCGCGGCGGGCTCCCCGGGCGCATCGGGAGGGAACTACGATGCCGCCCCGGCCAGCGGCGCTTCCAGCCGCAGGTCCCACTGACAGTTCGAGCAGCGCACCACGTGGGGGTACTTCATCCGACCCAGCTCGCTGAACTCCTGCTCCGTTCCGCACTTGGGGCACTTGCCCCGGAGGCTGACAAGGGTGCGCTGCTCGCGGAAGCGGTTGAACGCGCGGTACGCGCCCAGAAAGAACACCAGCAGCACCCACGGAATGTGCGGCGGGATGAAGAAGACGAGCGGGATCAGCAGCCAGAGCGACAGGTTGGCCAGCGCCGAACTGCGCCGCCACGCCGGGCTGCGCTCGATCACGCGCGCCCGCGCCTCCGTCCACTCGCCCGACGCGAACACCAGCCGCGCCGGCACCTCGGGCACCTGCTCCATCGCCGTACTCACCTGGTCTGCTGCTGAACGGCCGCGGCCACGCCCACTCCCGCGGCGTCCCACGCAAAGTCGCGGAACGACGGGGTGCTCCCCGCGGTGCTGCGGTCGCGCCACTCCTTCCACGCGCCCACGCCCACGCCCGTCCCCGCGCCCACCAGCGTGCTGGCGTCGCGGCTGAGCCCCGCGGCGCGGGCGCCGCTCGCGGCCAGGCTGGTGACCACAAAGGAAACGGCGAAGTGCTTCAGCTTGTCTTCGCCCAGCCAGCTGTCGCGCGGCGGGTCCGGCGGCCCTGGACGGCGCAGCGCGGCGGGGCGAGCCTCGCCGTACACGCCCAGGCGGGTGCGGGCGGCGAGGACGGCATCCGGCGCGGCGGGCGCACCCGGGGCGGCGGGGACGCCCAGCGCCAGGCACAGCATCAGGATGCAGGGATTCACGTGCGGACCTCGTCTGGGGTGAGCCCGCCCACGCGGCGCGCGGCCGCCCGGGCGGCGATCAGCGGGCCGTGCAGCTTGCCGTTCTCGATGAAGATCTTGTTGGCGTCGTGCCCGCTGACCACGACGCCAGCCACGAACACGCCGGGCACGTCCGTTTCCATCGTCGCGGGGTCGTGCACGGGGACGCCGGTGATGGGGTCGATGGTCGTTCCCAGGCTGCGCAGGAGCCACGGGTCCGGCTCGTATCCCGTCATCGCCAGCACCCAGTCGTTGGGGATCACGACGCGCTCGCCCGTTTCCAGGCTTTCGGCCACGACCTCGCCCGGGCGGATCTCCACCAGCTGGTGGCGCCACAGGGCGGGGATGGAGCCTTCGGCGATGCGGTTCTCGATGTCCGGCTTCACCCACGGCTTCACGCCGCGGTCGATCCCCTCGAACAGGTGGACCATCGTCACCCGCGCGCCCTCGCGCCAGCAGAGCAGCGCCGCGTCTGACGACGAGTTGCCCCCGCCGATGACGACGACGTCCTGGTTCCAGTACGGGTACGGCTCGTCGAAGTAGTAGCGCACCTTGGGCAGTTCCGCGCCGGGCACGTTCAGCAGGCGCGGATTGTCGTAGTAGCCGGTGGCCACCACCACGTTGCGCGCGCGGTGCTCGTGCTGTCCGCCCCGCGCCGTGGTGCGCAGCACGAACAGTTCGCCATCGCGCGCGACCTCCGTCACCTCTTCGTACTGCCGCACGTCCAGCCGGTAGAATTCGGCCGTCTTCCGGTAGTAGCGCAGCGCCTCGCGCCGCGACGGCTTGTCGCCGGAGGTGGTGAAGGGAATGCCGCCGATCTCCAGCTTTTCCGGCCCGCTGAAGTAGGTGACGTACGTGGGATGATCCATCATGGCCTGCGTGATGGCGCCGCGGTCAAAGAGCGTGCAGCTCAGCCCCGCCTGTTCCGCCGCGATCCCCACGGCCAGCCCGCACGGCCCCGCGCCCACCACTGCGATGTCGACGATCTCGGTCATTCTGCTGTCGTTCTCTGCAATCCGTCCGGTGTTCGCGCCGCCTGTCGCACGAGGCGCGCCGGATGACTTACACCACCTCGCCGGGGCCGGTCCCGCCGCGCAATCTGGCGACCGTGCTGATGGGCCGCTACTCGCACGACAGCAACTGCCGTTTCACACGGAGGTCACGGAGGATGCACGGAGGGCACGGAGGAACAGCGCAACGGAATGGCTCACGCAGAGCAGCAGAGCAGCAGAGCAGCGGAGCAGCAGAGCGGAGAAACCGAAATCATTGATCGATGGTGGAATGTGGAAGGGGCACGCGGGTCCGAGGGAATCCCCTCCGTGACCTCCGTGCCCCCTCCGTGCCCTCCGTGTGAAACGGCAGTTCAAGACGATTGCATGCGATCGTCACTCCGCCGCTTCGCGCTGCTCCGGGCCGTCTTCCGCGGCCACGAGCGCCTGCTCCAGATCCGCGATCAGGTCTGCCGCGTCCTCGATGCCGAGAGACACGCGGATGAAGCCGTCGCGGATGCCGTTGTCCGCCCGTTCCTGCGGCGTCATGGCGCCATGCGAGGTGTGGCGCGGCTCGGAGACCAGCGATTCCACGCCGCCCAGGCTGGGCGCCACCTTGGCCAGCCGCAACGCCCGCACGAAGCGCGACGCCGCGGGCCCGCCGCCGCGCAGTTCAATCCCCATCATCCCGCCAAAGCCGTCCAGAATGCGCGACGCCACCTCGTGGTCCGGGTGCGAGGCCAGCCCGGGATAGAAGGTGTGCGCGATCTCCGGCCGCCCCTCCGCCCAGCGGGAAATCTCCATCCCGTTGCGGTTGTGGCGCTCCATGCGCACGGACAGCGTCTTCATCCCGCGCTCCAGCAGCCACGCCGCGTGCGGATCCAGCATGGGCCCCCACACGCGCGCCCGCTTGCGCGCCTCGCCCACCCGCGCATGGCTCCCCACCAGCGCGCCGGCGGTCACGTCGCTGTGACCGGCCAGGTACTTGGTGGCGCTGTGCATCACCAGGTCCGCCCCGTGCTCCAGCGGGCGGAAGTTGAAGGGCGACGCAAAGGTCGCGTCCACCACCAGCGCCGCGCCGTGCTCGTGCGCCGCGTCGGCGATGGGGCGCAGGTCCGCCACGCGCAGCAGCGGATTGGACGGAAACTCGCCCAGGACGACGCGCGTTTCCGGACGGATCGCTTCCCGCCATCCGGGGGAAAAGAAGTCCACGTACGTCGTGGTGATCCCCAGCCGCGTCAGTTCGGTGCTCAGCAGGGCGCGGGTTCCGCCGTAGATGGCGTCCGTGGCCACCACGTGGTCGCCGGCCTGCAGCAGCGAAAGCATCGCGCACGCCATCGCCGCCATCCCGCTTCCCAGCACCAGCGCGTCGTCGCCGCCGTCCAGCGCCGCCAGCCGCGCCTCCACCACCGTGTGGTTGGGCCCGTTTCCGTAGCGGGAGTACAGCAGGTCGCCCCCGCCGTCGGGGTCCATGTAGAACGTGGTGCTCGGGACGATCGGGTTCACCACCGGCGCGTTGGGCCGGGGCTCCGGGTCTCCGGCGTGAACCGCGCGCGTACCCAACCCGCCGTGGCTGGCCATCATGCGTCCTGCAGTAGAAGTGCGGAAAGCGGCGACACGGTGCCGTCCACGTGCACGGCGGCCACCCGCTTCAGATAGAAGTGCGTCAGCGCGCCGGTCACCGCTTCGCGCGCCAGCCCCGTTTCCTCCGCCAGCTCCGCGCGCGAGGCGCGGCCGCGGCGAACCAGGGCATCCCACACGGCGCGCTGCACGGGGTCCGTTTCGCCCAGCAGAAGAACGGGGCCGTCATCGTCCACCGCCACCACCAGCAGGCCGTGCCGCTCCAGCACGGCCTCGATGGCCTCCACGTGGTGCTCCTGAAGGTTGCGGACCACGAAGAACGCCTCGGCGGGTCGTTCTTCGCCCAGGTACCGCAGCAGCAGCTTGGCGACGATTTCGTCGGCGCAGGAATAGTCCAGCACCCGGACCTGTGAAAAGTCCAGGATACTCATCGTTACCTGCCGCTCGGCGTCCTCCATTTCGGCGATCTGGCTCTCCACGCCGGTCCGGATGGCGCGCCCCGTGGGGCGCGTAACCAGGTTGCTGAAGAGAGAGGTCACCGAACGGCGGGCGGCGTGCGACAGGTCGATGGGAAGCGGAGCGATCCTGCGCCCTTGAAGCATCGAATCAGGCCGCGGCCTCGTTGACCGTCACCGATTCCATCTTGTCGCCGGCGCGGATCTGCGTGATGATGTCGAGGCCCTCGGTCACCTTGCCGAACACGGTGTGCACGCCGTTCAGGTGCCGCGTGTTCTGCTCGCTCAGCACGATGAAGAACTGGCTGCCGCCCGTGTCCTTGCCGGCGTGCGCCATCGAAAGCGCGCCGAGTTCGTGCTTGTGCGGGTTGCCGGCCGTTTCGCACTTGATCTTGTAGCCCGGGCCGCCGCTGCCCACGCGCGGGTTGTTCAGGCCGCCCGCTTCCTTGGTGATGGGATCGCCGCCCTGCACGACGAAGTCCGGAATCACGCGATGAAAGATGATGCCGTCGTAGAAGCCGTCCTTCACCAGCTTGGTGAAGTTGTCCACGGTGCCGGGCGCCTCGTTGGGGTACAGCTCGGCCGTGAACGTGCCCTTGTTGGTCTGAAAAGTAACGGTCGCCATGTCGGTGCTCTCTGTGGAGAAGTGAAACAGGTAAACGATCTCGTTCGATTGGACCCCACCCGGAACCTGCACTCACGCGAGTGCCGGACAGTGACGCGGATGCCGGACGTGACGCGGATGCCGGAATCTGCCCAACGGGCGTGATCCTGAGGAGGCACCGGCCGCACGTCAGCGGCCCTGTACGCGCCCAACGGGCATCATCCTCAGGAGGCCCCGACCGGGCTGTGAAAGGCGCGGAACGCGCCCAACGGGCGTCATCCTCAGGAGGCACGACCGGGCCGTCAGAGGCGCCGAACGCGCCGAACGGGCGTCATCCTGAGGAGGCACCGCCCGCGCCGTCAGCGGCGCCGAACCGTGGTGCCGACGAAGGATCTACCATCCGCCGAGCCAACCATCCGGCCCGCACCGGCGCATCTCACCGGGACCGACCAGTCCGCCACCCCGATCGCGGTCCCCTATCCATGTCATCCTGAGGAGGCACCGGCCGCGCCGTCAGCGGCGCCGAACCTTGGTGCCGACGAAGGATCTACCGTCCGCCAAGCCAACCATCCGCCCCGCGCCGCCCTCGCCCGGCATGCCGGAGGGGCGGGCGAAGCCGGTCCCCTCGATAGTCGCACGGGCGTCCGCGAGCGAATGAGTTCGCCGCTGGTGAGGCACGAAGTCCGCCTTCGCGGACTGCGGTGGGCCATCTCGGTGCGTTACGCGCGCTTGGCTCGTGTCCAGGCCAGATCCTTCGGTCGCGCCAAGCATCGTCGCGGCGGATGGTGCGGCTTGCGCTCCCTCAGGATGACACCGCGCGGGAGATGACGCACCGGCTGCCGACGCCACCTCATCGACCGCGCGAAGCGGAGCCGCCTTACCGGCGGACGGGCCGGGCCGGCGCGGCGGCGCGGGCGGCAGGCTCCGCGGGCGGCGTTTCCGACTTTGCAGGAAGGATGATCAGGATCTGTGACCCGGGAAAGTTCGCCAGGTCCGTCACCATCGGCACGCCGTCGTCCCAGTCCGGCACGTCCGCGATGCGCGCGGTGCCGCTGCGGATGGCGATCTTTCCCCCCCAGCGCCCCACCTTCTTGCGGATCTGCTTGAGCCCCTGCCCGCGTCCCGGATCGCGAAAGCGCGTCACTCCGTGGATGAACGCCGCTTCCAGCGCCGTGGCGTCGCCCCAGCGCTCGCCAAAGCGGCCGGAATGCTCCCGGTCCAGCGATCCGCGAAAGCCGATACCCAGGTCCATCACCGCGATCACCACCACGCGCTTGTCGATGCGGCGCCAGCGGCGGTACGTCTGAATGCCCACCCACCCGGGCGCGTCCGCGTGCTCGATGATGTTCTGCGACACCTCGCTCAGCAGCATGCTGAACGCGATGGCGTCCGCCCGCGAGTAGCCCAGCTGCTCCGCCAGCAGCGTGCTGATGCGGTTCTCGTTCAGCTCGTCGATGACCCCGTGCACGTCCTCGTGCGAGTTGATCGCGGTGATGGGCAGCATCACCCCGGACTCGCCGATGCGCGGCCGCGGCGCGTCGTGCATCTCGAACGCCGCGCCCGCCGCGCCCACGAAGCCCATGCGCGTGAAGTAGCCCCCCACATCCGACGCCTGCGGAAACTGCAGGATCGGCTTTACGCCGTCTCGCGTGAAGTGCTCGCCCAGCGCCAGCAGCCCCGTCATGCCGTACGGATCGGCGAAGCGGACGTGGCGCGCGTCAAACAGCAGGCGCGCGTCCCCGGCCCGCGACGCTTCATCGACCATGGCGTCGAAGGCGTCGGAGTCCAGCGTGGGAGGTACGGAGATGACGTGCGTCATGGACGGCCGAAAGCGGGGTTCATCATCCCCACAACGTATCACCCGCCGCACCGGCGAGAAAGTCCGCCCCTCGTCCACTGTGCGCGGATTGGGCCCGCTCTCATCTGCGGATCGGAGTCCGCCCTGTACCCCGCCGCCACAATCGCGGCGGGTCTCGCAATCGCCCTGCGGCGTGCCCTGACCCCTCTGCCAGCAGGATGCAAAACGCCCCCGCGCCGATTTCGGGCGCGGGGGCGTTGTCGCGGAGCGTACGATCAGTCGCGGCGCTGATGTCCGGCTAGCCGCCGTTCCTCCGTTTCCGCTCTGAACTTGGCGGATTCCTCCTCGAAGAACCTGATCCGCTCCTCCTGAGTCGCATCTTTCAGCAGTTCGTGGTGGGCATCGCGGATCGCCCGCACCATCGCGACAGCGTCGATCGTCAATCGTCAGATCGTCCATGTCACTCCCGCCTCCTTGCCGCGCCGCGCGGTCACGTGCGAACTGCGCATGCAGTCGATCGGCCCGTTCCGCGTGGAAGCGGATGACCTCGTCCGGCGTCGCGCCCTTCAACCGCCGGGTGTGATCATCCCGGATCCGTCGCACCATCGCAAGCGCGTCAACGGAAAGCTTATCCATTTGCCCAGCGCTGTTCAGTTACCATCTCGGGCATGGCGCCCAGCCAACCGACGCTCCGCCATTTCTGCTCTGAACTTCGCGGATTCCTCATGAAAGAACCTGATCCGCTCTTCCTGAGTCGCATCCTTCAGCATCTCGTAATGGGCATCGCGGATGGCGCGAACCATCGCAACAGCGTCAATCCTCAGTTCGTCCATGGCGCGTCACCTCTCTTGGAGTGCGAATATGTACGGGAGAGTATCCACAGTCGCGATTGGCCGCGTTAAACAGCTGCATTCTTCTGTAGTTCACGATGTGCTTGAAGTTCCAACTCACGATGGAATCTACTTCCGCAACTGTCGCGAGTGCGATATGCAGGCCGTCGTTGAAGTACTTGGGTGAGAGAATTTCCCGCGCCTCGTACATCTTCGCGAGTGTGTCAACCTCGTCGCCGACGAACAGCATTTCTGCATGCAAGTCCAGAAGCTCGATCCACAACTCCTTCACAGGTGTTGGCGCACCGACCAGTTCCGCCTCGACCACCTCGGAAACCACCGGACGATAGATCCCGAGCCGAAAATCCGTGAACAGGCCCGTGGACCAGGGCGCAAACTCAGAGTCGAAGCATCCCCCGATCACTGAGGTATCGATGTAGATCCGCTGCCCGCTCACCCGGCTTGCCCTCCATCATCTCAGACCAACCCAGCCACTATGGACAGCCTCAAAGATCGCGGGTTCAGGGGTGATTGTCAACAGTGTCCATTTATTGCTACGCGGGTGGCTTGAAACGAGTGTGCCTCCACACCGATTGGCGTGGAGGCACGGTACTTTGTGAGCGAGTGATGATCTGCCGTGTCCGGCGATCAGGCGGCGAGGGCCTGCAGCCTCGCGATGCGCTCTTCGGTGGGCGGGTGCGTGCTGAACAGCTTGGACACGCCCCCCATTCCCGCCAGCGGGTTCACCTGGGCCAGCGGCGCCACCGCGGGCGCCACGTCCATGGGAATGCGCCGCGCGCCGTTTTCCAGCCGGGCCAGCGCGCTCGCCAGCGCCAGGGGGCGCCCGGAAATCTGCGCGCCCACCTGGTCGGCCTTGAACTCGCGCTGGCGGCTGATGGCAAACTGAATCAGCATCGCCGCGATGGGCGCCAGAATCGCCATCATCAGGGCCGCGGCCGGGCTTCCGTCCTCGTCGTCGCGGCCGCCGAAGAAGAGGCCGAAGTGCGCCAGGTTGCTGATGGCGCCGGCCATGGTGGCCGTCACCGTCTGCAGCAGCATGTCGCGGTTCCTGATGTGCGCAAGCTCGTGCGCCACCACGCCTTCCAGCTCCTCGCGCGACACCAGGTCCATCAGCCCCGCCGTCACGCACACCACGGCGTGCTCCGGGTTGCGCCCCGTGGCAAAGGCGTTGGGCTGGGCGTGCGGCGCAATGGCCACCACCGGCATGGGCAGCCCGGCGCGCTGGCGAAGGCGGTCCACCATCTCGTACAACTCCGGCGCCTCGGCCGCGGTCACCACCCGGGCGCCGTACATCCGCAGCACCATGGTGGACGATCCCCAGTACATCGCCACGTTCATCACCGCGGCAAACACCAGCGCCATCACCATTCCGGACTGGCCGCCCAGCAGCGCGCCCACGCCGCCGAACAGGGCGGTCAGCCCGGCCATCAGCACGAAAACCTTGGCGTTGTTCATCCCATCCCTCCCTTGCGTGACATCCCCCGTCAGCGGCCGTTGCGGGCCCGCACCCGCACCGGGGCGGGTTTCGGGGCGCGCTCTCCGCACCGGATCATTCCCGCGCCCAGAAGCGCCGCCACCATGCTCCAGATCCACAATGCCATCATCGGTTCCATCCCGGTTCAGGGACTCCACATCAGGCCGGAGTGCGTGCCGCAGGCAGATTTCTGGCCGCGGCCGGCGACGATGAAAAATCGCAATCACGCCACCGCCGTTCAAGCCCACCTATTCATTCCCGAAGCGAATTCCGACCTCGCCCGGCGGGACCGATCCGCGCATCTCCAGCGCAAATACCCACGTAACAAGGATATACGCTTCCTAGGCATCCCGTAAGCATAATAAAATTATATGTGGATTAGCAGAACTGTGCATCCACGAAGCGCGGGAGCGCGGCTACGCGCCGGCAGCCGGCGGCGGGTTCATGGTTGCCGCGCGGGATGGCTGGCGCGGCTTGCGGGTGTGGGGACGGGCGGGCTCGAACAGGTGCTGGCGCGCGGATTCGCAGATGGCCACCACGGCGGGATGCTTGAGCTTGCGCTCCACGCTGATGGCGTAGAAGCGCTCGCGGATGGTGTCCATCGCGCCGATGGCCTCCACGCGAAACTGCCGCCGCACCTCCGCGTCAATCACGGAGGGCGACGCGAACACGCCCACGCCGGCCTGGCCGAATGCCATCATCAGCGCGCTGTCGGCGATGTGGGCCACGGTGCGGGGGCGGATCTCCTCCTGGTCCAGCCACAGTTCCAGCGACCGCCGCAGCGTGGTGTTCTCCGTCGGCATCAGGAAGGGGGCGCCGTTCAGTGAGCGCGGCCACTGCTCGCGCAGTTCCGCGGCCTGCTCGGAGGTGGCGAACAGGGTGACACCGCACTCCCCCAGCAGGTGGTTGTACGCCTTGACGCTGGAAGTGGGCGGAAGCGGGCTGTCGGTAAGGACGAGGTCCAGCGCGTGGATGGAAAGTTCAGCGAGCAGGCGGTCCGGCCGGTCGTCCACCAGCACCAGTTCCACCGGATCGCCAAGGGAGAGAGCGGGCTCCAGCAGCCGGTAGGCCACCAGCTTGGGGATGGAATCCGCGATCCCCACGGCCAGGCGCAGCGGCCGGCCGGTGGGGCGCCCCTTGAGCACGTCCACCATCTCGTGCCCGGTGCGGAAGATGTCGTCCGCGTAGCGGAAGGCCACCTGTCCCGCCTCGGTGAGCACCAGGTTGCGGCCGCTCTTCTGGAACAGCTTTTCCCCCAGCGACCGCTCCAGCTTGTGGATCTGCGCGCTGATGGCCGGCTGCGTGAGGTGAAGCATGGTGCAGGCGCGCGTGACGCTTCCTTCGCGCGCCACCGTCCAGAAGTAGAGCAGGTGCTTGTAGTTCAGCTGTGTCATGGGCGGTGTCCGCGTGTGGATGGCTCCCCTGAGTCATACACCCCACGCACACCGCCGGGCAAGATGCATAACGGAAAGCTATCGGCGCGGGCCCCGCAGCTGCCGCACCAGACCGCCCACTTCGCGAATCACCCGCGGGTCGCCTTCGCGCAGCAGCGCGGCGAGAATGTGCTTGCACACCCGTTCGCGCCACAGGTGGTCTCCGCAGTCGCAGCGGGGAACCAGCTGCGAACGCAGATCCACCCAGTGCGGCTCATCGCCGCCCGTGACGCGGTAGCGGCCCAGCCCCACGCGCACGGCCGTGAGCCCCAGGCAGCGTTCCAGCCGGCCGGTCTCCACCCCGCCCGCACCCTCGAAATCGATCATCTCCATGGTCGTCCTTTCCGAGTGATTCCGTTCCTTTCCCGTCTGAGATGATACCCCGCAGCAACTCCAGTGTTCGCCTTTTGTTCGGGTTTTCGACCCGGAAACGCAACGAGTACGGCGGGTACGGAGGGGGAGCGCGGAGAGCGCAATCAGCGCTTCGAGTGTCTCTCCCGCGAAGCTTCCCCGCGACCTCCGCGACCCCCGCGACCTCCGCGTGAGAGCCGTTGGCGGACCTGGACGACGAACGTGAAAAAGCCCCGGACGAGAGCGCGGCGGCATCTCGTTCGGGGCCTGGTCGATCAGGTGGAAACTGGAACCGGCGGCGCGCCACCGGTCGTCCCGGAAAGCTACTCGGGCCGGGGCGCCAGCGTGTTGCGAATGCGCTGCAGTTCCTCGCGCAGGCTGCGGATAGTGGCGTCTCGCTCGGCCACCTCGCGGCGCAGGCGGGCCGCCTCGGCGCTCCCTTCGGCGTTGCCGCGCGGCACCACCACCGTGTCCGTTCCCGTTCCGCGGGGCCGCACGATGACGTTGGGATCACAGCGCAGTTCGCCCTGGCGCTGCTCGCACGGCAGGGAAAGCTGCCGGGCCAGGTCCAGCAGCATCGCCGCCTCGGGCCGGCGGGGCAGGGCGCCGCCCGCGGAGTCCGCGGCCACGAACACGTCCAGGTTCTGCGCCGCGAGCCCCGGATTGAACGTGGGTCCGTCCGGGTTCAGATACAGCGTGCCCAGATAGTAGCGGGCCTCGCGCCCCTCGCGGGAGCGCGGGTGTTCGTTCGCCAGCCGCTGAAAGGCGGCGACGGCCACGCGGCCGGAGTCCTGACGGAGCGCGTAGTGCGCCTGCCGCCAGAGCCCGTCGGCGGAACGGGGCGCGTCGGGGCCCGTGGGCACGCGGCCCTGGCCGGCCGAGCACGCCGACAGAACACAGGCGCAGAGCAGAAGAACAGCGGGTCTCATCCAGAATCGGCGGAGGGGCGTCAGGCCGCCTTGGGGGCGGGCGGCCGCTCCGGGAGTTCCACGCGAAAGCGCGTGCCCCGGCCCTCTTCGCTTTCCGCACTGATCGTGCCCCCGTGAGCCTCCACGATTTCCCGCGAAATCGCCAGCCCCAGGCCGGAGCCCACCGAGCGCGGCTGCACGTCGTTGTCCACCTGGTAGAACTTCTCAAAGATGCGCGGCAGCTTGTCCGCCGGAATGCCCACGCCGGAATCCTCCACCCGCACGCAGATGCCGCCGGGGCAGCGCGCCGCGTCCACGCGAATGCTGCCGCCGCGCGAGGTGAACTTGAAGGCGTTGCTCAGCAGGTTGCCCAGCACCTCGTTCAGCCGGTCCTCGTCGCCGGTGATGGTCTGCGGCAGGTCGGGCGCCAGGTGCACGGGAAAGTCGATGCCTCCCTGCGTGGCCAGCACCTGAAAGCCGCTGGTGAGCTCGCGGAAAAAGGCGCGCAGGTCAATCTCGCGCAACTCCAGCCGCCCGCCGCCCGCCTCGAACCGGCTTACGTCCAGCAGCCGGTGAACCAGGCGCGTCAGCCGGTCCGCCTGCGAGTTGACCGCCTCCAGCGTGGTGCGCTGCTTGTCCGACACGGGGCCGTAGATGCCGTCCGCCAGCAGCGTCACGTAGCCGCGGATGACGCTGAGCGGCGTCTTGATCTCGTGCGAGGCCACGGACACGAATTCCGCCTTGAGCCGGTCCAGTTCCCGCAGCCGCGCCGTCATCGTGCGGAACGAGCGCGCCAGGTCGCCCAGCTCGTCCGGGCGCTCCACGGGAATGCGGAGATGCGGATCCAGGTCTCCCTCCGCCACCGTCCCCATGCCGCGGCGCAGCTCGCCGACGGGGCGCAGCAGCGTCCGCGTCAGCCAGGTGCCCAGGATGACCGTCAGCCCGAGGGCGATGGCGAGCGCCGTGAGCGTGGTGCTCACCGCGCCCCGGGCCACCCGCTCGGCGCGGTCCACCTCGTCGCCGGTGCGGTCGCGGATGGCGGCCCCGATGGGAACCACCTCCTTTTCCATCTGCGCGAACCCGCTGGCGATTTCGCGGCGCAGGTCCTCCGGCGTGTCGCCGCCCGCCGCGATGATGGAGCGCTCGCGGTCGATCTGCGAAGACAGCCTGTGCCACAGCTGCTCCGCGCGGGGAATGGCGTCGCCGTAGTGCGAGTCGCGCAGGTTCTGGAAGGCGCGCCCCACCCGGGCAGACGCCGAGTCCACACGGATGCGGGCCGCCGTGGTGTCGCCCGCGCTCCCCTCGGTGACGTCGCCCAGCTGGTGGAGAGCGACGAAGCGGGTCTGCCCGTCGGAGGCGGACTCCAGCGCGTCACGCAGGTCGCCGTACGCGTCGGTGGCCTCCACGTCGCGCGCGTCCAGCGTCTGCGCGATCTTGTGCAGCTCGTTCAATCCCCACAGCGCAAAGGCGGCGGGGATGATGAGGATGGCCGCGATCCCGACCAGGGCAAGGACGATTCTCTGCCGCAGCTTCATGGCGTTTCGTGAAGGGAGGCGCGGAAGACGGCGCGGTTCACGCCGTCCCCTCGCGCTCGCGGCGCTTGACTTCGTCCCACAGTACGTCCAGTTCTTCCAGAGAAGCGCCTTCCATCACCACTCCGCGCTCGCGGGCCACGCCTTCCAGGGCGCGGAAGCGGCGCTCGAACTTGGCGTTGGCGCGGGCCAGCGCGGCGCTGGGGTGGGCGCCCGCCAGCCGGACGACGTTGACGGCGGCAAAGAGCAGGTCGCCCAGCTCGTCCTCCAGCCGGTCGGCGTCTCCCTCCGCCAGTTCGCGGCGCACCTCGTCCGTTTCCTCCGCCACCTTGTCCAGCGCACCGGTGGGATCGGGCCAGTCAAAGCCCACGCGGGCCACGCGCTCCTGTACGCGAAAAGCGCGCAGGAGGGGATCCAGCCCGCCGGGAACGTCGTCCAGAATGCCCGTCGCCGGCTGATCCGCGCGCTCGCGGGCCTTGATGGCGGCCCACGGTTCCTCGGGCCCCAGACCGTACAGGTGGGGATGGCGGCGGCGCATCTTTTGCTCCAGCCCCGCGACCACACTTTCGCGGTCGAACGCGCCCGTTTCCTCGCCGATCACCACCTGGAACGCCACGTTCAGCAGCAGGTCGCCCAGTTCGCCTTCCAGCGCATGGGCGTCGCCGCCGGCGATGGCGCCCGCCACCTCGTGTGCTTCCTCCAGAAGGTAGCGGGTGAGCGACGCGGGGGTCTGGGCTGCGTCCCACGGGCAGTGGGCGCGCAGAAACTGAACCAGCGCCAGGGCGCGGTCCAGGACCCCGGTTTCATCCCGGGGAGCGGGGTTTTCAGCTTGCGATGCACTCACGATGGGCCTAGAATACGCGGCTTGTGTCTGATCCGTCAACCGGGGTTTCCCGGGCCTGGGTAGAGGTGGACGAAGGCGCCCTGCGCCGAAACCTCCGGCGCGTCCGCGACGCGGCCGGAGCTTCGGCGCTGGTGCCCATGCTCAAGGCCAACGCCTACGGGCTGGGGATGGGCCCCGTCCTGGAGATGGTGCGCCGCGAGACGTCCTCCGACGAACTGTGGGCCATCGGCGTCGCCGCCGTCGCGGAAGGCGAGGAACTGCGCCGCCTGGGATGGGAGGGCCGCGTCGTCGTCTTCAGCCCCGCGCCTCCGGGCGAGTTCGATCGCGCCGCGCGCGCCGGGCTTACCCTGGCCCTTTCGGACCTCGGCGCGGTGCAGCGCTGGGCGGACGCGGCGCGCGGCGCGGGACGGCTGCTGGCGTTCCACACGGAGATCGATACGGGGATGGGCCGCGCCGGCTTTGCCGCGGCGGACGCCGCCGAGTGGGGCCCCCGGGTGGCCCGCGCGGCGGCGGACCTTTTGGAGTGGGAGGGGTGTTTCACGCACTTCCACTCCGCGGACGAGCCCGCGCCGGAGCCTACGGACGAGCAGCAGCGCCTGTTTCTGCGCGCGCTCGGCGAGCTTCCCCCCGGCCCCGCGCGGCGGGTGGTCCACAGCGCCAACAGCGCGGCGGCGGTGCGGCGGGCCGGTTTTGGCGGCGACGTCGTACGCCCGGGGATCTTTCTGTACGGCGGATCCGCGGGTCCCGGTGCGGTGCCGGAGGCGGTCGCCTCGCTGCGGGCGCGGATCGCGCTGGTGCGCGAGGTGGAGCCGGGGACGACGTGCGGATACGGCGCCACCTACACGGCGCGCCGCCGCGAGCGGTGGGGCACGCTGGCCATCGGCTACGGCGACGGGCTGCCGCGGGGACTGTCGCCCGCGGGCGGCGAGGCGCTGGTGCGGGGCCGCCGGGTGCCCATGATCGGCCGCATCTCCATGGACGTGACGGTGGTGGACCTCACCGACCTGCCGGAAGCGGTGGAGGCGGGCGAGGTGGCCACGCTGATCGGCCGGGACGGCGGCGAGACGATCAAGGTGGACGAGGTGGCCTCCCGGGTGGGGACCATCGCCTACGAAGTCCTGACGGGGCTGGGGACCCGGCTTCCCCGGGTGTACCTGCCCCCGGACGGAACGCGAAACCCCTGATTCGCGTAGCACACGCATTCTGGAACGGCGCGTCGGCGGCCTGGGCCGGCTTCATCGGCCCGCGGCCGCCGCGCTTTTGAGGGCCTCCGCGCCCAAACGCATGACCCCCTGAGACGGATGCAACGCCGTATTCTGCTGTCCGGCCTGTTCGCCGCGTTCGCCGCGGCGGCGGCCTGTTCCGACGACACGCCCACGCTTTCGGGCGACGACCAGTTCCCTCCGGGCACCACGCCGGTGACGCGCGAGGTGCTCATTCCGGCCTCGCAGTTCCTGCGGGTGCTGGGCTCGTATGATGGCTACACCGACGCGTCGGACGCGCCGTTCGTGGAAGTGGCCGAAAACTACGAGGGGCTGTACGCGCACGCCCTGACCCGCTTCCGCGGCTTTCCCACCAACGTGACGTACCGCGCCGCGGGGGGAACGCGGACCGACACCACGTTCAGCTACCGCCCCAGCAGCCTGGTGGCGCGCATCGACACGCTGGCCTCCACCACCGGCCGGCTGACGCTGTCGGTGTACGCGGCCACGCAGTCGTGGGACCCGGGC
Source organism: Longimicrobium terrae (assembly GCF_014202995.1). NCBI lineage: Bacteria > Pseudomonadati > Gemmatimonadota > Longimicrobiia > Longimicrobiales > Longimicrobiaceae > Longimicrobium > Longimicrobium terrae. The sequence continues at coordinate 60,081 of NZ_JACHIA010000020.1, read as the reverse complement.
TCCACCACGTGGGAGAACGCGGCCGACACGTCGGGCGTGCGCACGCCGTGGACGCAGGCCGGCGGCACGCGCGGAACGCTGCTGGCGCAGGCCGTCCGCACGCCGGGCGGCGCCGACTCGCTCGTCTTTACGCTGTCGCCCGACGCGGTGAGGGCACTGTCCGATTCGCTGTCGCCGGGCGTCATCATCACCGCGCAGGAGGCGGGGGTGCGCGTGCGCCTCATCAGCCTGCTGCTGCGCGCCTCGGTGAAGCCGGACAGCGCGGCCAACGCCGACACCACCATCGTCACCACGGTGAATTCCGCGCCCAAGGCGGGGATCTTTACCCCCGGGCAGCCCGCCGCGCCGCAGGGCACCATCGCCATCGGCGGCATCGCGTCTGCCCGCACGCTGGTGGAGCTGAACCCGCGCCAGCAGGTGCCCGCGTGCGCCTCAGGAAGCTGCGGAACGGTGCCGCTGTCGCAGGTGGAGCTGAACAGCGTGGCGCTGCTGCTGCGCCCCGTTTCCGTGCCCAACGGATTCGCCCCGCTGGGCTTCGTGACGTATTCCATGCGCCGCGTGAGCGAGCCGGAACTGGGCCGCTTCGCGCCGCTGGGCGCGGTGGTGAGTGAGCAGGGGGCGGAGCGCTTCCGCGGCGGCGATTCGCTGGCCGTGGTGTCGTTCACCACCCTCACCTTCGCCAGTTCGCGCAACCCCGATCTGCCCATCACCTTTGCGCTGGTGGCCGAGGGCGCCGGAAACTCGCCCGCCACCTTCGGGGTGGGCTTCTTCCGGGCCGACCCGATGCTGCGCGTCGTGTACACGCTTCCTGCCCGCCGAGTGCTTCCATGAGCCGCTTTTTCCGGGGGGGCGCGGCCGTGCTGGCCGCCGCGCTTTCCGCCGCGCCCGCGAGTGCGCAGTCGCTGCTTTCTTCCGCCGGGCTGGGATACCTGATGGACCCCATCGACGCCCGCGCCCGCGCCCTGGGGTACACGGGGCTGGGGCTGCCGGACCCGGCGCTGTCGATGATCAACGTGGCCGAGGCCGCCGGAATGCCGGCCGCCGGCCTTTCCATCACCCTGCAGACGGACGTGCTGAACGCGTCCACCGAGGGTGAGGCGGAAAGCCTGGACTTCAACACCACGCGCTTTCCCTCCATCCAGGCCGCCTTTCCCGCCGGATCGCGGGCGGTGGTGACGGTGGGGTACGGCGCGGTGCTGGACCAGAACTGGGCCGCCACCCGCAGCGACAGCGTGTTTCTGGCCGGCGCCAACCGCTTCGCCGAGGACACGTACCTGTCCCGCGGCGCCCTTTCGCGCTTTCGCGCGGGGCTGGCGTACCACGTGCGGCCGCGGCTGGACGTGGGCGTGGGCGTGGACCTGTACACCGGCGCGGTGCGCGACAGCGTGACGCGCAACTTTCCCGACGCGGTGGGGGTGCTGTTTCCCAGCGCGACCGGGACGGACTACGAGTGGCAGGGGATCGGGTTCACGGCGGGGGCGCGCTACAACGCCCCGGCGTTCACCCTTTCCGCCGCGGTCACCGGCGGGGGCGACCTGACGGCGGAGCCCAAGGACTCGGTGGTTTCGCAGCGCGGCTACGCGCTTCCGCTCACCTTTGACGGCGGCGGCAGCGCGCAGATCTCGCAGACCACGCGTCTGGCGGCTTCGGTGCGCTGGTCCGGATGGTCCGCGGCGGGCGACGACTTCGCCACGGCGGACCAGACGCGCGACGTGGTGCAGGCGGGCGGCGGCATCGAGTTCAGCGGGCTGCGCTTTCTGAACCGGCCGCTTCCGCTGCGGCTGGGCGGGCGCTGGACGCAGCTTCCCTTCCGCTACACCAGCGGCGAGTTCGCCGACGAGCGCGCGATCACCGCGGGGATGGGCGTGGTGATTGGCGGCGGTGCGGCGACGGTGAACGTGTCGGGCGAGCGGGGAATGCGCGGGGGAGACTCGATCGGGCTGGACGAGTCGTTCTGGCGCGTGGCCTTTTCGCTGTCGCTGCTGGGTCGGTGAGCACGGCGGCCGCGCCGCTGCTGCTGGTCGTCGACGACGAACCGGCGAACGTGGAAGTCCTGCGCGACCTGCTGGAAGCGCTGGACTACCGCACGCTGGGCGCCGGAAGCGGGACGGCGGCGCTGGCCGCCGTCCGCGAACGGCGGCCGGACCTGGTTCTGCTGGACGTGATGATGCCGGGGATGAACGGCTTCGAGGTGTGCCGCGCGCTCAAGGCGGACCCCGAGACGGCCGGCATCCCCGTCGTGTTTATCACCGCTCTCTCCGCCGCGGACGACCGCGTCCGCGGGATCGACGCGGGGGGCGACGACTTCCTCACCAAGCCGTTCAGCCGCCCCGTGCTGGTGGCGCGCATCCGCGCGCTCCTGCGGCTGAAGGCGGCGCAGGACGAGCTTGCGGAATCCTACCGCCGCCTGCGCCAGGTGGAGGCGCTCAAGGACGACCTGGCCCGCATGGTGGTGCACGACCTCAAGGGGCCGCTCACCGGGATCATGGCGGGGCTGGAGATGGTGGTGGACGGCGATGCCGGCCCGCTGACCGAGCCCCAGCGCCGCCTGCTGGACGACGCGCGCGACCAGGGCACGGACCTGCTGCGGCTGGTGGACAACCTGCTGGACGTGGCGCGGCTGGACGATCCCGGCGTGCTGCCGCAGGTGCGCCATGTGGACGCGGCGCGGCTGCTGCGCGAGGTGGCGGCGGGATGGCAGGTGCGCGCCGAGCGCGACCGCGCCCGCATCACCGTGGACGCGCCTGCCGGCGTGGCGATGCGCGCGGACGAGGGAATGGTCCGCCGCGTGGTGGCCAACCTGGTGGGCAACGCGCTGAGGCACGGCGGCCCGGGGGTGCAGGTGCGCATCTCCGCCGTCCGCTCCCAGGACCCGGAAGGCGTGCAGGTGACGGTGGCGGACAGCGGCCCCGGCATCGCCGAAACGGACCAGGAACTGATCTTTCGCAAGTACGGGCAGGCGGCGGAGGCCGATTCCGCCGCGCCGTCCTCCGTGGCGGGATCGGGGCTGGGGCTCACCTTCTGCAAGCTGGCGGTGGAAGCGCACGGCGGCCGCATCTGGGTGCAGAGCCGCCCCGGCGCGGGCGCGAGGTTCCACTTCGTGCTGCCGGAACGAGCGAAAGAAAGTGCGTGAGTGCGGGGTGCGTTAGTGCGTGAGTGCGGGGCATCGGTGTGGCGGACGGCATCGGCCCGCTTCGGCGGGATCCGCCTGACGCACTGCGGCACGGTCCCGCGCCATCGCTCGCACTCACGCACTCCACGCACCCAGCACTCACGCACTTCCCCTCTGGCCGGGAACATGCGTGCCCGCGGACCGAAACCTTTCCCGCGGGGCAGGTTATCAGGTGTCAGCCATGCGCGGCCGGATTCCGGTGCGCGCCCTCCCGCAAGGGATTTTGACCTCAGGCAGGACTCGGGGGTTTGATGAAGCTGAAGCGTACCGTCGTCGCACCCGCGCTGGTGGCAGGCGTCGCCCTGGTTTCGGGCGGCTGGCTGCTGCAGCACGGCGTGCAGAGCGACCAGTCGGTGTTTGCCCAGGCGCGGCTCTTTGACGAGGTGATGAACTACGTCGAAAACCGCTACGTGGAGCCGCAGTCCTCGGCGGACCTGTACGACAAGGCCATCAAGGGGCTGCTGCAGGAGCTGGGCGATCCGCACACGACGTTCATGTCCGCGGACGAGTACGCGCAGCTGCACCTGCAGACCAGCGGCGAGTACGGCGGCCTGGGCATTCAGATCTCCTCCCGCGACGGCTGGGTGACGGCCGTGGGCGTGCTGCCGGAGACGCCGGCGGAGCGCGCCGGAGTGCGCGTGGGCGACCGGTTCGTGGAGATCGGCGGCAAGAGCGCCCAGGGGTGGACGGACGACCAGGCCGTAAAGGAACTGCGCGGTCCGCGCGGGACCCCAGTCACCATCCGCATGCAGCGGGTGGGGGTGGACCAGCCCATCAGCTTTACGCTGACGCGCGAGCAGATTCACGTGCGCTCCGTTCCGTACGCGTACATGCTGTCGCCGGGCATCGGCTACGCCAGCCTGGTGATGTTCAGCGAAACGAGCACCGAGGAACTGCGCGGCGCGATCGAGAAGCTGCGCGGCGAGGGAATGCGCTCGCTGGTGCTGGACCTGCGCGGCAACCCGGGCGGGCTGCTGGACCAGGGCATCGGCGTGGCCGACCTGTTCCTGAAGCCCAACCAGCCGGTGGTGGAAACCCGCGCCCGCGACCCGCGCGAAAGCGAGACGTTCCGCGCCCGCACGGAAGAGTCGTATGACGGGCTGACGGTGGCGGTGCTGGTGGACGCGTACAGCGCCAGCGCCGCGGAGATCGTGGCCGGCGCGCTGCAGGACCACGACCGCGCAGTGGTGCTGGGCACCACCTCGTATGGCAAGGGCTCGGTGCAGTCGCTGTTTCCGCTCTCGGGCGGCAACTTCCTGAAGATGACGACGGCCAAGTGGTACACCCCGGCCGGGCGCAGCATTCAGCGCGACCACTCCGCGCAGGCGGAGGATGACGAAGCCGCGGATACGGACAGCGCCGCGGTGGGCGCGGATGGCAACCCGGTGACCACCGACAGCACGCGCCGCGTGCCGTACCGCACGGACAGCGGCCGCACCGTGTACGGCGGCGGCGGCATCGTGCCGGACATGGTGGTGCGGCAGGACACCGCGAACGCGGCGGAAAAGGAGTTCATCCGCATCGCGTCGCGCAACGCGGCCAAGTACCAGGACGCGCTGTTCGGCTACTCGGTGGCGTACGAGCGGGCGCACCCGGAACTGCGGCAGGACTTCGCGGTGACGCCGGAGATGCGGCGCGCGTTCTACGACCGGCTGCAGGCGGCCGGGGTGACGATGACCTGGGAAACGTTCCAGGGCGCCCAGCGCTTTACCGACGCGCAGCTTACGGGCGAGATCGCGCGCAGCAAGTTCGGCCCGTCGGTGGCCGCGGTGCGCGACGACGCCACGGACCGGGTGCTGCAGGAGGCCATTCGCCTCCTGCGCGCGGCGCCCAACCAGGCCGCGCTGCTGCGGGCCGTGCAGCAGGCCCAGCCCGTGACCGCCGCCCGCGGCCGGTAACCCGGGCCGGGCGGCCGCGACCGCAGCGTTCGCCCGCGCGGCGGGCGAAACCGCAGTGGAGGAGGGGCGCACGCGCGTCCTTCCTCCGCTTGTTTTCCCCCCGGCGCGGCCGGGAACACGCTCGATTTCACAGGCGGCGCGTCGTACGGCGCGGCCGCGTGACCCCCAACCGACGGAAACCCGTCTGCCGATGTCTGACCTGGAAAGCGTGGTGGAGGTGACGCGCGGGGCGGTGCTGGAAAGCCGCCATCGTGTGCACGTGGCCGTGGTGGACGCCGAGGGCGCGCTGCGCGCCTCGTCCGGCGACCCCGACATGGTGACGTTCTGGCGTAGCGCGGCCAAGCCGCTGCAGGCGCTTCCCGTGGTGGAGGACGGCGCGTTCGACCGCTTCGGCATCACGCCGCGGGAGCTGGCGGTGATCTGCGGGTCGCACTCGGGCACGGCGGCACACGTAAAGACGGTGGAGGGCCTGCTGGAAAAGCTGGGGCTCACCGCCGACGCGCTGGCCTGCGGTCCCCACGACCCGTTCGATTCCGAGACGCGGCGCACGCTGGAAGAGGACGGAATGGAGCCGGGGCGGCTGCACAACAACTGCTCCGGCAAGCACGCGGGAATGATGGCGGTCGCCCGGGCGCGCGGGTGGGAAACGGACGGCTACCACCGCGTGGAGCACCCCGTGCAGGCGCGCCTGCTGACAGAAATCGCCAGATGGGTGCGGATGCCTTCCGAGGCGATCGGGCTGGGCGTGGACGGATGCGGCGTCGTGTGCTACGCGCTGCCGCTGCGGCAGATGGCGCAGGCGTATGCCTCGCTGGCGTCCGCGGCGCGCGCGGGGGAGCGCGGGCCGGCGACCGTCGTCGACGCGATGGGCGCGCACCCGGACATGGTGGCGGGCGAGGGGCGCATCTGCACCGCGATCTCGCGGGTGACGGAGGGGCGCCTGTTTGCCAAGGTGGGCGCGGAGGGCGTGTACTGCGTCGGCAGCCCGGGGGCGGAGCTGGGGATCGCCATCAAGGTGGAGGACGGCTCCACGCGCGCCGTGGCGCCGGCGATCGCGGGCGTGCTGCGGGAGATGGACCTGATCAGCGAAGACGACTTCGGCGCGCTGCACCGCCACGTGTTCCGCGAAATCAGCAACACGCGCGGCGAGGTGACGGGCGAGGTCCGCCCGTCCATCCACCTGCGCGCGGCGGATGCCTGAGGCCCGCCGCGCGCTGCTGCGCGTAGCCGCGGCGCTGGCCACGCGCGATGCCGCCCGGGTTCGCGCGGCGCTGGAGAGCGCGCATGGCGTGGCGGAGGGGAACCATGTGGACGAGGTGCTGCTGCAGTCGCACCTGTTCGTGGGCTTTCCCGACGCGCTGAACGCGCTCGCTGTCTGGCGCGAGGTGTCCGGCTCCCAGGCGCCGGCGGCGCTCGGGGAAGATCCTCGGGTCTGGGAGGCGCGCGGCGAGCAGGTGTGCGAGACCGTGTACGGCGGGAACTACCAGAAGCTGCGCGAGAACGTGCGCGGTCTGCACCCGGAGTTTGACGGGTGGATGGTGAACGGCGGATACGGCCGCGTGCTCGGCCGGCCAGGGCTGGACCTGCGCACCCGCGAACTGTGCATCGCCGCGCTGCTGGCGGTGTGGAACGCGCCGCGGCAGCTGCACTCGCACCTGCGCGGCTCGCTGAACGCCGGGGCTTCCGTGGCCGAGGTGGACGAGGCGGTGGAGATCGCCTGCGCGGAGATGTCCGCCGGGCGTGCGGACGAGGTCCGCGCACTCTGGGCCGGGATCCGCGACCGGGCGCGGTAGCGGGAGAGTGCGCGTCGGGGCACGCGGGGGCGCAGCTTCCGACGGCGCTGTGATGGCGTGAAGAGGTGCGTGACCCGCGACGAAATCTGCATCCGGGGTGAGTTCCCCTGAGGACGGGGCGGAGGGAGACTCGCGCGGCGGAAGCTGATCGTCCGCGCGGGAGCCGGGGCGCGAGGCTCCCGGAGCGGGCGGGGAGACCCCGCAGGCGCGGTGCACGGATGTGGCGGGATCGGGCAGGGGCGTGACGCGCCGAGGAGGCTCGCCGCCCCCGCGGAGGAGACGGATGGGGCAACAGCAGTACCGTTGCCCCGGCCGGCTCCGCAGCGGTCCCCCGCACGATCCCTGCATCCGCTATCTTGATGGATCGATAACGCTTATCAAACGCGCCCCGGAGCAGCCGCTCCCCGCGCGAGACACACGTATCAGGATGTGAGGCCAGCCGGTGTTTCTGGATTACGCTGAAATCAATGTAAAGGCCGGCGACGGGGGCGGTGGCGCCTCGTCCATGCGGCGCGAATCGATGACTCCGCGCGGCGGACCCGACGGCGGCGACGGTGGCCGCGGCGCCGACGTGGTGCTGCGCGCCGACAAGCAGCTGAACACGCTGCTGGACTACCGCTATCGCCAGAACTACAAGGCGGAGCCGGGGCAGAAGGGAACCGCCGTAAACTGCACCGGGCGCAGCGGCGACCACCTGTACCTGCGCGTTCCGCCCGGCACGGTGATCCGCGACCTGGAAACGGGCGAGATCCTGGGCGACCTGCTCAACGACGGCGAGGAAATGATCGTCGCGCGTGGCGGAAAAGGCGGGTGGGGGAACGCGCGCTTCGCCACGGCCACCAACCAGGCCCCGCGCCGCGCGGACCCGGGCGAGCCCGGCGAAGAGCGCCGCCTGGCGCTGGAGCTGAAGCTGATCGCCGACGTTGGGCTTGTCGGCGAGCCCAACGCGGGAAAGAGCACGCTGCTGGCCTCCGTCTCGGCCGCGACGCCCAAGGTGGCGGACTATCCCTTCACGACGCTGACGCCCAACCTGGGCGTGGTGCAGCTGTCGGGGAACCGCTCGTTCGTGATGGCCGACATTCCCGGCATCATCGAGGGCGCGCACGAGGGCAAGGGGCTGGGACACCAGTTCCTGCGCCACATCGAGCGGACGCGCACGCTGGCCATCATGATTCCCGGCGACGCGCTGGAGCCGCAGGAAGAGTATGACCGTCTGCGGCGGGAACTGCAGGAGTACTCGGAAGAGCTGGGGACCAAGCACCACTGCGTCATCTTCACCAAGGCGGACCTGCTGCCGCCCGACTGGCCGGAGCCCCGGGTGAACGCGCCGGACGCGTGGGGGCAGTTCGTGATCTCCTCCGTGGCGCAGCGCGGGCTGGATCCGCTGCTGGAGGCGCTGTGGACGCGTGCCGCACAGGTGGCGGAAGCCGAGCGGCAGCTGGACGAAGGCGACCCGGAGCCCTGGCGCCCCTGACCGCTCCGACAGGGACACAGGTGGTATTTGTTGTCCCGAGAGGGGTGTGAATGTCTCGCGGCCGGCTGGCCGGAGTGTTAGCTTTGGCGCGGTGATGATCCGCGCCGGGCGCACCCGGCCGCCGGCCGTTCCGCGTTCCCACCCTGCCCATGGCCCTGGATTCCGCCGCGCTGGAAGAACATCTGCGCCTCGCCATCGTCCCCGGCATCGGGCCCAGCCGCGTGGCCGCGCTGCTGGCGCGCTTCGGCTCGGTGGCGCGGGTGCTGGGCGCGTCCACGCGGGAGCTGGGCGGCGTGCCGGGGATCGGGCCGGAGTTCGCGCGGCGCGTGGCGACGGCGGCCACCCCCGCGGGCCGGGCGCGCGCCCGTGAGGCCCTGCGCGCGCTGGCGGACATGGGCGCCGTGGCGCTCACCCCGCACGACCGCCTTTATCCAGACGCGTTCCGCCGCCTGCCGGACCCGCCGTTCGTCCTCTACGCCGCGGGGCGGCTGGAGCAGCTGGGGCTTCCCGCCGTGGGGGTCGTGGGCACGCGCGCACCCACGGAGTACGGGTGCGGGGCGGCGCACCGGCTCGCGTTCGACCTGGCGCGGGCGGGGTATGCGATCGTGAGCGGAATGGCGCGCGGCATCGACGCGGTGGCGCACGCGGCGGCGCTTCAGGCGGGCGGGCCCACGGTGGGCGTGCTGGGGCACGGCATCGATCGCGTGTATCCGCCGGAAAACCGCGCCCTGTTCTCGCGCGTCATCAGGCACGGCCTGCTGATTACCGAACTGGCGCCGGGCGAGGAGCCGCTGGCCGGCAACTTTCCCCGCCGCAACCGGCTGATCGCGGCGCTGTCCGCGGGCGTGCTGGTGGTGGAGATGGGCGAAAGGAGCGGCGCGCGGCACACGGTGGAGTTCGCGCTGGAACTGGGGCGCGACGTGTTCGCCGTGCCGGGGCCCATCGGCTCGGCCGCGAGCGCGGGGACGAACCAGCTGCTCAAGGAGGGCGCCCGGCTCGTCACCAGCGCCCGCGACATCCTGGAGGAACTGCACGGGGTGGGGAACGCGCCGGAGCCCGCCGAGCCGATACCGTCCGCTCCGCCCGCCGCCGTCGCCCCGCCGCCGGATCTGCCGCCGGACGAGGCCCGCGTGTTTGCCGCGCTGGCGCCCGAGGCGCGCCACGTGGATGAGGTGGCGATCGCCGCCGGGCTCGGCACGCCAGGGACGCTCTCCGCGCTGCTCGCGCTGGAACTGCGGGACTTGGCGGAGTCGCTTCCCGGCAAGCAGTTCCGCCTGCGATGAACCCGGTTCGGCGCCGCCGCCGGGGGTGATGCCGGTCCGCCGCCTCGTCCCGGGCCATCGTTCCGTCGCGCGTGTCGCTTCCGGCCGCGGGATCGCTCGTTCCGGACCCGCTGATCGCGTCCATCTCGCCTCACCTCGATTCCCGGGAGCTCCGTGCGCCTTTCAGCAAAGCTCACGTCGGTCATGCGGGTGCTGGTGCCGCTGCTCGCCTTGCTTACGGTGTTGCCGCTGTTCGCCGGTCGTGAGGCGGGGCGGGAGATGGATCGGCTTGAAGCCGGCCTGATGCAGCGGTTTCCGGGTGGGGAGGCCCATGCGGAGCTGAACGGCTATGAACTGAAAATCACCTTTCTGAACCATCCGCTCGCCCGCACGAAGGCGCAGCAGGCCGACATCGCGAACCGGGTGTCGAGTTACCTGGCCCGGGAGCATGCGCGCATTGAATGGTTGCGGTCCATCACCGTCCGGTTCGGCACGGAGGCGCGGCCGGCGGCGCTCAACTTCGTGCGCTTCGGGCCGACATACACGCTCGACCCGCACATGATCTGGCCGCGGAGGTTTGATCCCGGGGAATCGGATTCCGTCGGCGGACCAGCCTGAGCCAAATCCGTGGCTACCGTCGCCAGGCGCGGGAGTCCGCTCGGGCCGCACGGCGGGCGTGGCTGGAGTCGTACGCGTGGGATGGGAACGGATGGTCGCTTCCGGGGTCGTGAGGGCATCCACAAATCCCGTCCCTGACGTTCGTGCCGTGTCTGATCCGCAGTCCATTCGCTCCACCGGCCGCCCGCGGTCGCTGTACATCCACGTTCCGTTCTGCACGCGGCGCTGCTCGTACTGCGACTTCGCGGTGCAGGCCACGCGCGAGGCACCCACGGCGGAGTGGCTGGACGCGGTGAGCACGGAACTGCGGATGCTGGCGGAGGAGAACGGGTGGGACGCGCCGCTGCGGCTGGACACGGTTTACGTGGGCGGGGGCACGCCGTCGCTGCTGGGGCCGGACGCCATGGCCGCGCTGCGCGACCGCATCGCTCCCTGGGCACTGTGGGACGAGGACGCGGAGTGGACGTGCGAGGCCAATCCCGAAAGCTTCACGGCGGATGTGGCGCGCGGGTGGCGGCAATCGGGAGTGAACCGCATCTCGCTGGGGGCGCAGACCTTTCACGAGCCGACGCTCAAGTGGATGGGGCGCCTGCACGGGCCGGACGGTCCGGAGCGCGCGTTCGGCGCGGCGCGCGGGGCGGGGTTCGACAACGTGAGCGTGGACCTGATCTTTGGTGTGCCCGCGCGGCTGGGGCGCGACTGGGGCGACGATCTGGTGCGCGCGCTGCTGCTGGAGCCGGAGCACGTGTCGCTGTACGGGCTGACGGCGGAGGCCGCCGCGCCGCTGGGCCGCTGGGTGGGCGAGGGGCGCGAGACGCTGGCGGACGACGACCGCTACGCCGACGAGTACCTGCTGGCGCACGACACGCTGACCGGCGCGGGGTTCGAGCACTACGAGGTGAGCAACTTCGGGCTGCCAGGACGCCGGTCGCGCCACAACTTCGTGTACTGGACGGGCGAGCCGTACGCGGCGCTCGGCCCCGGCGCGCACGGCTACCAGCCGCCTCTGCGCCGGTGGAACGTCCGCTCGTGGGATGAGTATCGCGACCGCCTCCTTGCCGGCCGGTCTCCGACAGAGGATACGGAGACGGTGGACGAGGAGACGGCCGGACTGGAGCGCGCGTGGCTGCGGCTGCGCACGGACGCCGGCTGGCCGATGGACGAGGCCGGGCCCGCGGCGCGACGCCTGGCGGACCAGTGGATCGGCGGCGGGCTGGCGGCGGAGCGCGACGGCCGCGTGCGGCTGACGGAGCGCGGCTGGCTGCTGCTGGACGACTTGGCCGTGCGGATGGCGACGGCGGCGGAAGCGGACGCGCCGGCGCTGCAGCTTTGACAGGAATCCGTCGACCCACCGGCGCGCGTGGCGCACTCCGCGCCGGAACGGCGGACGCGCCGCGCACCGCGATTTGCACTCCGCTTCGCCGCGCGGGCGGACGGAACACGGCATCCCACGCGCGCATCCCCGGCAAGTGCAAGCGGGGGCGCGGGTTGACGCCCCTGCCGCACGGGGGCAGATTGAACGGGTTTTTGCAGGTACTTCTTGGGCGCTCAGGCCGCGGATGAATACGGGAGAACCTCTCAACGAGCGCGAGCACCAGATCCTCGAGGCGGTGATCCGCACCTACGTGGAAACGGCCGAACCGGCCGGCAGCCGAAGCGTGGCTCGCCGGTTCGATCTCGGCATTTCCGCGGCGACGGTGCGCAACACCATGAGCGACCTCGAGGACAAGGGCTACCTGTATCATCCGCACACCTCCGCCGGGCGCGTCCCCACCGACATCGCCTACCGGCTGTACGTGGACAGCCTGATGCAGCGGCCGCCGCTTTCCGCCGCGGAGCGCACCTCGCTGCGCCATGAACTGTCGCAGGGCGGCGACGGAGCCGCGGTGGAGCGGCTGCTTCGCCGCGCCGCGCAGGTGCTGGGGCTGCTGACGCAGGAACTGGGGATCGCGGTGGCGCCGCGGCTGGAAGAAGCCACGCTGGAGCGGCTGGACCTGATCCCCATCAGCGAGGCCAAGGTGCTGCTGGTGATGTCGCTGCGCGCGGCCGGCGTACGCACGGTCTTTGTCGACGTTCCCGCCGCCATCCCGCCCAGCACGCTGGCGGCCGTGGCGCTGGTGCTGAACGAACGGCTGGCGGGCAGCACGCTGCGCGAGATTCGCCTGACGCTCCCGGACCGCCTGCGCGACTCCGTGCCCGCCGACCGCCCGGGCGCCGAACTGCTGAACGTCTTTCTGCAGTCCGCCGACGAGTGGTTCGCCCCCGCGGCGCAGACGGACGACCTGCACCTGGGAAGCGCGTCGGTGCTGGCGGAGCAGCCGGAGTTCAACAGCGGCGAGCGGCTGCGCTCCCTCATCACCCTCACGGAACGCCGCGACCTGCTCAAGAGCGCGGTCGTGGGCCGCGGGGCGGGCGAGGGGCTGTGCGTGACCATCGGCGTGGAGCACCAGGACCCGGCGCTGAGCGGGTTCACGCTGGTGACGTCGGAGTACCACGCGGCCGGCCTCAAGGGCGTCATCGGCGTCATCGGGCCCACGCGCATGCCGTACGAACGCGTGATCGCCCTGGTGGAGACGACGTCGTCCATGGTGTCGGATCTGTTGATGTAGGACGGCGGACGCTCATCCACCGCGCGCCGGGACGACCGGGCGCGGATGGGCGTCCGGTGGCGGGAACAGAAGTACTCGAATCGATAACACGCGCGTCACCGCACACCGGTGTCGCGCTTCCCGATTGCAGGCAGGAACGGTCATGAGCACCACGGTAAGAGACTACTACGAAGTTCTCGGGGTGGAAAAGACGGCCGACGGCGAAACGATCAAGAAGGCGTATCGCAAGCTGGCCATGCAGTACCACCCCGACCGCAACGCGGGCGACGCCGGGGCCGAAGAAAAGTTCAAGGAGTGCACGGAGGCGTACGAGGTGCTGCGCGACTCCGACAAGCGCTCTCTGTACGACCGTTTCGGCCACGCGGGTGTCAAGCGCGGCGGGGCGGGCGGCGGCGGGCAGGCCGGCGGCTTCGGCGGCGGGTTCGGGTTCGAGGACGCGCTCAACATCTTCATGCGCGACTTCGGCGGCTTCGAGGACATGTTCGGGCAGCGGCGCGGCGGCCGCGGGGGTGGGGCGCAGAAGGGCAAGGATCTGCAGGTGCGCGTGCCCATCACCCTCACGGAAGTCGCCACGGGCGTCAAGAAGACCATCCGCATCCGCACGCTGGACCCCTGCGACACCTGCAAGGGCAACGGCACGCCCGACGAGGGTGGCGTGCAGACCTGCGGCACCTGCCAGGGCGCCGGCCAGGTGCGCACGGTGCAGCGCAGCGTGTTCGGCCAGTTCATGAGCGCGTCCGTCTGCCCCACCTGCCACGGCGAGGGCAAGACGATCAAGAACCCGTGCAAGACCTGCCACGGCGACGGGCGCCAGCGCGGCGAAACGACGGTGGAGGTGGAGATCCCCGCCGGTGTGAGCAGCGACAACTACCTGACGCTGCGCGGCAAGGGCAACGTGGGCCCGCGCAACGGCCCGCGCGGCGACGTGCTGGCGGTGATCGAGGTGGAGGACGACGCGCGGTTCCAGCGCGAGGGCAGCGACCTGATCTTTGACCTGCCGCTGAGCTTTACGCAGGCCGCGCTGGGGCGGGAAGTGGACGTTCCCACGGTCTATGGGGATGAGAAGCTGCGCATTGCCGCCGGGACGCAGAGCGGGGAAGTGATGACGCTGCGCGGCAAGGGTCTGCCGCACCTGGGCGGCGGCGGGCGCGGCGACCAGTACGTGCGCATTCACGTGTGGACGCCCACGGAGCTGTCGGCCGAGCAGGAGGAGCTGTTCCGCAGGTTGTCGGAACTGGAGGGCCCGGTTCCCGGAAGCCGCCGCGGCGGGGGCAAGAAGTTCTGGGATCGCGTGAAGGACGCGTTCGCCGCGTGACGGGACCTGATCGCTGGCTCGTGGTGACGGTCCGCGTGGCGGACCCCGAGCTGCTGCCGCTGGCGGCGGACGTGCTGGGGCCGCACGGCGGCGGTGCCGTGCTGGAGGCGGAGGGCGGCGTGGTCGCCTACGTCGTGCCTCCCGCGGATGCGGACGCCTTTGCCGACGCGCTGCGGGCGGAACTGGCGGACGAGCTTCCGGATTCCGCGGCACCGGAGGTATCGTGGCGCTGGCAGGAGAACGAGGACTGGGCGCTCAAGTGGAAGCAGGGGCTGGGGCCGCGGCAGGTGACGGAGCGGCTCGTCGTAAAGCCCACGTGGACGGAGTGGGAGGCGCGCCCCGGGCAGATCGTGATCGACATCGATCCGCAGATGGCATTCGGCACGGGGGAGCACGCCACTACGCGCGGGTGCCTGCGGCTGCTGGATGATGCGCTGCGACCCGGCGACCGCGTGGTGGACATCGGCTCGGGGAGCGCGATCCTGGCGATCGCGGCGGCGCGGCTGGGCGCGGGCGAGGTGATCGCGGTGGAGTACGATCCGGACGCGAACATCAACGCGCGCGAGAACCTGGAGATGAACGGCGGCGAGTCCATCCGCATCATCGAGGCGATGGCGGATCCGGTCCTGCTCCAGGAGCTTGGGCAGTTCGACCTGATCCTGGCGAACATCCTGAGCGGGGTGATCCGCCCGCTGCTGCCGGCGTTCCGCGCGGCGCTGGGCGGTTCGGCGGATGGACGGCTGATCGTGAGCGGCATTCTGCGCACGGAGTCGCCGGACGTCATCCGCGACGCGGTCGCCGCCGGGTTCCGCGTGGAGCGGATCGACGCGGAAGAAGAGTGGTGGAGCGCGCTGCTGCTCACCGTCGCCTGACGCGTTTTCTCGTCTGACGATAGAGAGGCGGGCCGCCCGATGTGGGCGGCCCGCCTCTTTTCGTCCTCGATCCGTTGACGGGGCGAGGCGATGGATCACGGAGTGCAGCAGCTGCCGTAGATCGTCGGCCGCGTCACGCAGACGTTTCCGGTGATTACATTCGCGCCGCAGACGTCGTGCGAGCTCTCCGTCTCGAAGGACACGACGTCGATCCGGGTGAGGTCCAGTTTGGACTTGCGCATTCCTGGCTCCTTGAAGTGAGGACTGGGAATGCAGTATTCTAATCCAGACGATTTGTGTCCGGAAGGGTTTTGTCGTTGAGGGGCGGATCGCGACGCTCGCCGCGTGCGTTCAGGTCGTCTTGTACAGGTACCAGCCGGGCGCGATCTGCTCCACGTAGATGAAGGGCCCCGGCGTCATTGCCGGCACGCGGCAGCCGGAAGGGGCGTACAGGTAGCCCACGGAGTTGTCCATCATCCCGCCGATGTGGAACAGCAGGCAGCCGGGCGCGTTGCGGTCGCGGGTTGCCATGTCCAGATCCAGCGCGCGGAGATCGTCTCGAACCCGCAGTTGATCCGCGGGTGGCGGCGGCGAACCCTGCTCGTACGAATCCGCCTGGACCGGGGAGGAGTCCGCCAGCGCCATCGTGTGCTGCACCAGCGCGTTGAAGCCGGCCCGGTTCGCGAGGAAGTGCGCCCTGAGCACGGAGTCGGACGCGGTCGCCAGACGCATTGCCCGGAGCGTTCGCCGGGACTGCTCGTCAGGGTCGGGTCTGGCGGCGAGCGAATCGGCCATCTCATAAAAGAGCGGCGGCAGCCACAGCATGCGGTACGCAACCAGCTGCCACCCGTCGCCTTGGTTGTTCAGGAACAGATATGCGTCCTGAACGGAGGTGGCGTCGCCCAGGGTGACCGCGAACACCGCCTCGTGCGTGTCCTGGCGGATGGGGCGGATCGTGACGCGCGCATCCGCAGGACGCTGGCTGCCTGGCGAGGGTTGATTTGCGTACGGCGCGAGCTCACCACCGATGTAGCGGGCCTGTCCGGGCCACGGCTCGCGGCCGTAGAAGCGCTCCACGATCCACGCGGGCGAGCCCTCCGGCGTCTGCGCCGGCTGCTCTCCGCACCCGCAGAGCAGCACGACGGAAAGGACGAGCGCGCTCCCGCGGCGCCGGATCAGAGTGGAGAGCGCCATGATCACCGCCCCGTAAACTCCGCGGCGCGCTTCTCCAGGAACGCGGCGACGCCTTCGCGCTTGTCGTCGCTGGCGAAGCAGGTGACGAACAGCTCCGTCTCGTACTGCAGGCCCGCGGCGAGCGGCATCTCCGCGGCGGCGCGCACGGCGGACTTGGCCATCCGCAGCGCCACGGGCGACTTGGCCGCCATCCCCCGCGCAAACTCCAACGTCCGCTCGCGAAGGTCGGCGGCGGGATGAACGACGTCGGCGAGGCCGATGCGCAGCGCCTCCGCCGCATCGATCAGCTCGCCAGACAGCACGAGGCGCATCGCCTGGCCCATGCCCACCACGCGCGGCAGGCGCTGCGTGCCGCCGCCGCCGGGAATGATCCCCAGGTTGATTTCCGGCTGCCCGAACCGCGCCGAATCCGCCGCGATGCGCACATCGCATCCCAGCGCCAGCTCGCACCCGCCGCCCAGGCAGAAGCCGTTGATCATGGCGATCACCGGCTTGGGATACGCCGCGATTTCGTCGAACACGCGGCGGCCGGTCATCACCGCGCGCTGTTCGAGAGGCGTGCGGTCCGCGAACTCGGCGATGTCCGCGCCGGCGACAAAGGCCTTGTCGCCCGCGCCGGTAATCACCAGAACGCGCACGGAGTCGTCGTCGCGCAGATCGTCGAGCGCGGCGATCAGGTCGGCGCGCACCTGACCGCTGAGCGCATTGCGCTTCTCCGGCCGGTTGATGGTGAGGATGGCGACCGCGCCATCCCGATCCACCAGCAGCGTCTCGTACGTGCTCACCGGCCCTCCTGCGTCCAGTCGTAGAAACCCTGGCCGCTCTTCTTGCCCAGCTTGCCCTCCGCCACCATCGACCGCAGCAGCTCCGGCGCGCGGTACTGGTCGCCGCCCAGTTCGCCGTGCAGGTAGTCGGCGATTCCCAGCCGCACGTCCAGGCCCACGAGGTCCGTGAGCTTGAGCGGGCCCATGGGATGGTTGTAGCCCAGCTCCATCGCCTTGTCGATGTCCTGCGGCGACGCCACGCCCTGCTCCACCATCCGCATCGCCTCCAGTCCCAGGATCACGCCCAGCCGCGACGAGGCGAACCCCGGCGTGTCCGTCACCACGATGGGCTCCTTGCCGATGCGCCGCGCGAACTCCAGCCCCGCATCCACCGTCTCCGCCGAGGTTTCGCGCCCGCGCACGACCTCCAGCAGCTTCATGATGTGGACGGGATTGAAGAAGTGCAGCCCGATCACGCGGTCCGGCCGCGCCGTGGCCGCGGCGATGCGGCTTACGCTGAGCGACGAGGTGTTTGTCGCCAGGATGGCGTGCGGCGGGGCGGAGCGGTCCAGCTGGCTGAAGATGGACGTCTTGATCTCCATCCGCTCCGGCACCGCCTCGATCACCAGATCGGCGTCGGACGCGGCCTCGTCCACGTGCGCCACGTCGCGCAGGTTGGCGAGGGCGGTGTCGCGCGCGTCGGCGGTCACCTTTCCGCGCTCCACGCCCTTGTCCAGGTTGCCGCGGATGGTGCTGAGCGCGCGCTTGACCGCTTCCGGCTGCGGGTCGTGCAGCGTGACGTGATAGCCGGCCATCGCGCACACCTGGGCGATGCCGTTGCCCATGGTGCCCGCGCCCAGGACGAGGACGGTCTGGATGGATGATTCAGGCAAGAGTCGGCTTCCGACGATGGGTGTCGTGCAGCAGGGAAGCCGTTGATATACGCGGGCCGCGGGCGGCGCCGCAAGCGCGGGGGACGGATGGCGGGGAGCCGCCCGTCCCCGCGCCGGGGTTGGCTCAGGCGCGTTCGCGCTCGCGGTTGCGCACCGCGACGCCGATGGCTTCGCACACGGTGGGAAAGAAGCGCATGCCGAACGGGTGCGAGGCAAAGGGGCGCGGCGCGGCGGCGGGCTCGGCCCCTCCGCCCGTCTGCTTGCCGGAGCCGTCACGGAGGATGGTGGCCAGGTCCTCCACCGTACGCGCGCCGCAGTCCACGCGGTGCTGCGTTTCGCGGATGTGCACCCGTCCGGTTCCCGCCACGGCCGCCGTGGTGTCGACCTCCAGCGAATCGGCGCGCACCCACACCACGCGGCGGTTGCCTTCCGTCACGATGCGCGACGTGTCGACGGACGAAAAGGTGGCGGTCGCGCGGCCGATGGTCATCCACGGCGGGGCGGCGCGCGGCGGCATGGGCGAACGGCTTCCGCCACCGCACGCGGCTAGCGCGGCGGCGGACAGGACGATGACAAGGTTGCGCAGCTTCACGAAGTTAGCAGGCATATGTGGGAACTGTGAGCGATGTTCTCTGTTGATCAACCCGACGCGCCGCCCGCAAAGGGCGACTGAAATCGCGGCAACAACGGCGCGAAGTCCGCCTTCGCGGACTGTGGCGGCGGCTTTGGTGAGGCTCGATCAGCCCCGGCGCGTCCGCCATTCCAGGAGCGATTGAAATCGCCGCTGGAACAGCACGAAGTCCGCCTTCGCGGACTGTGGCCGCCGCTCCCGTTTGCCTCGCCATCATCCGCGCGCCCGCCTCCAGAGCGAATGATCCGCCGCTGCTTCGGCGGGTCGTGGACGGTAGCGAGCCGAAGAATCTGCCCGCCGCGAGCGCCGGGGCCCGCGTCTGAGCCGTATCACCTGCCGCGCGTTCCCGCCGCAATGCTTCGCTCAGGACAGGTCGGGCGCATGACGCCGAGCGACGGCTCTGCTTATTGATCCGGCGGCGGCGCCGCGGCCGAAGCGCGGTGGAGAAGCGGGTGCAGTCCGCGCAGGCGGACTTCGTGCCTTTCCAGCGGCGAATTCATTCGCTCCTGGAAGGGAGGATGCGCGATTGCTCGTCGAACCTCACCAAAGCAGCGGATGCAGTCCGCGCAGGCGGACTTTGCGCCGTTGTTGCCGCGACTTCAGTCGCCCCAGCCTCGGAGCCTCTGAGCCCGGAGCCCGACTCCAAAGCTTCGGATTCTCGAAGGGATCGCCGATCGGGATGAACGTTACGCGCCGCGGAAGACGGCGGTGCGCTTTTCGTTGAACGCGGTGATGCCTTCCTTGGCATCCGCGGAGCGGAAGCAGGCCATCTGCCGCTCGCGTTCGGCGTTCAGCATGGCGTCCAGATCGGAATCCAGCGATGTAGCGAGTGACTGCTTGGCCAGGCGCAGCGCCATCGGCGGCTTGGCGGCGAGTTCGGCGGCCAGCCGCTGCACCTCGTCATCGAACGACTCCGCGGGGACCACGCGCTCGAACAGGCCGATGTGGCCGGCTTCTTCCGCGTCCACCATCCGCCCCGTCATTACCAGTTCCGCCGCGCGGCCGGGGCCGACCAGGCGGGGCAGGGAATAGGTCGCGCCCCAGTCCGGGTGCAGGCCGATGCGGTTGAACGTCAGACCAATGGATGCGCGCGATGACGCGATCCGGAAGTCGCACGCCAGCGCCAGCGCCGCGCCCGCGCCCGCCGCCGGCCCGTTGACCGCGGCGATCACCGGTTGCTCCACGGAGCGCAGGCGGCGGATGACGCGCATCCCCGACTGCACCAGCCGCGCAAACGTGGTGTCGTCGCCGCGGCCCAGCAGGTCGCTCATGACCTCCACGTCCGCGCCCGTGCCGAAGCCGCGCCCCGCGCCCGTGATCACGATCACCCGCACGTCGGGGGACGAAGCCGCGGCGTCGATGGCGTCGTGCAGGCGGTCGCGCATGTCGCCGGCGAACGCATTCAGCCGGTCGGGGCGGTTCAGCGTGATCCGCGCGACGCCGTCGGCGACGCTCGACAGGACGGAATCCGCCATCTCCGTCACGCTCACGAGTCCGCCCGCTCCACGATCATCGCGATCCCCTGGCCCACGCCGATGCACATGGAGGCCAGCCCGTAGCGCACGTTCTGCCGCCGCATCTCGTGTACGAGCGTGGTGAGGATGCGCGCGCCGCTGCTCCCCAGCGGGTGCCCGACCGCGACCGCGCCACCGGACACGTTCACGATTTCCGGATCGATTCCCAGCTCGCGGACGCAGGCGACGGACTGCGCCGCGAACGCCTCGTTCAACTCCACGAGTTGGATCTGGTCGATGGACATCCCCGCCAGCGCCAGCGCCTTGCGGACGGCCGGCACCGGGCCGACTCCCATCCGCTGCGGCTCCACGCCCGCCACCGCGCTCGCGACGATGCGCGCCATCGGCCGCAGCCCCAGCCGTTCCGCGGAGGCGCCGGACGCCACCAGCAGCGCCGACGCGCCGTCGTTCAGCCCGGACGCATTTCCCGCCGTCACCGTGCCGCCCTCGCGGCGGAACGCGGGTTTGAGGCCGGTGAGCGACTCCAGCGTCGTGTCGGCGCGGGGATGCTCGTCCGTCTCCACCAGTTTGGGCGGACCCTTGCGCTGCGGCACGGGGACGGGAACGATCTCGCCCGCGAAGTGGCCGCTGGCAATGGCCTGCGCCGCGCGCTGCTGGCTGCGGAGGGCGAAGGCGTCCTGGTCGTCGCGGCTCACGTGGAACTCCTCCGCCACGATCTCCGCCGTCTCGCCGAGCGACACCGTCCACTCCGGCGGCATCCTGGGATTCACGAACCGCCATCCCAGGAGCGAATCCGCCATCTCGGGCACGCCGCGCGCGAACCCTTCCTGCGGCTTGAGCATCACCCAGGGCGCGCGCGTCATGCTTTCCACGCCGCCGGCGATGAACGTTTCGCCCTCACCCGCGCGGATGGCGTGCATGGCGCTGCGGACCGCTTCCAGCCCCGATCCGCACAGGCGGTTCACCGTCTGCCCGGCGACCGTGACGGGCATGCCGGCCAGGAGCGCGGCCATGCGGCCCACGTTGCGGTTGTCTTCGCCGGCCTGGTTGGCGCACCCGAAGATCACGTCGTCCACCAGGGACGGGTCGATGCCGGTGCGCTCCACCAGCGCCCGCACGACGTGGGCGGCGAGGTCGTCGGGCCGCACGGAGGCCAGCGAGCCGTTGTAGCGCCCCACCGGCGTGCGGCAGGCGTCGAGGATGAAAGCGTCGGTCATGAGAAGAGAAAGGAAGTGCTCAGTTTCAAGTACCCAGTGCCCAGGGCCGGTCGTCAGGCCGGGCGGATCATTCGATGCGGATGGAAAGCTGCTCCCGGATCATGGGCATTCCGGCGTGCAACTCGTCATCCA
This sequence comes from Longimicrobium terrae, assembly GCF_014202995.1. Classification (NCBI taxonomy): domain Bacteria; kingdom Pseudomonadati; phylum Gemmatimonadota; class Longimicrobiia; order Longimicrobiales; family Longimicrobiaceae; genus Longimicrobium; species Longimicrobium terrae. The sequence continues at coordinate 38,762 of NZ_JACHIA010000020.1, read as the reverse complement.
TTTCGCGCCGCGTGAGGACCAGAAGCTGGACGGCATCGATCAGGTTCTCCCGCGCCTCGTCCAGCGTATCGCCCTGCGTCATGGCGCCGGGAATCTCCTGCGCCCACGCGATCCAGCCTTCCGGAACCTGCTGAAAGATCGCGGTCACCTGCAATTCCATCCAATCGCTCCCGCAAAGTAAGACCGAGTGCCCAGCGCCGAAACCGGCACTGGGCACTTGAACCTGGGACGCAGCACTCACGCACTGACGCACCCAGCACTCACGCACTTCCGTTATCCCAGATTCACCCACACGCTCTTGACCTGCGTGTACAGGTCCAGCGCGTGGCGGCCCAGTTCGCGGCCGTACCCGGACTGCTTGTAGCCGCCGAAGGGCGACGCGGTGTCCAGGTTGTGGTACGTGTTGATCCACACCGTGCCGGCGCGCAGCCGGTGCGCGGCCACGTGCGCCTTGCGGACGTCCTTGGTCCACACGGCGGCGGCCAGCCCGTACTCCGTGCTGTTGCCGATCTCCAGCGCCTCGTCCATGTCGGAAAAGGTCTGCACGGCCAGCACCGGCCCGAAGATCTCCTCGCAGGCGATGGTCATGCGCGAGGTGACGTCGCCAAAGATGGTCGGGTTGATGAAGTAGCCCGCCTTGCCGTTCACCTCCACGCGGTCGCCGCCCATCAGCAGGTTGCCGCCTTCGTTCTTGCCCTGTTCGATGTAGCCCATCACCCGGTCCATCTGCTCCTGCGAAACCAGCGGCCCCAGGCGCGTCTTGGGATCCAGCGGGTCGCCCGGAACGAAGCCTGCGGCGCGCTTCAGCAGCTTTTCCACGAACTCGTCGCGGATGCTCTCATGGACGAGCAGGCGCGAACCGGCGGTGCAGGCCTGGCCGGTGTTGTAGAAGATGGCCATGCTGGCGCCGCGCACGGCCGCGTCCACGTCGGCGTCTTCCAGGACGATGTTGGGGCTCTTGCCGCCCAGCTCCAGCGAAACGCGCTTGAGCGTGTCAGCCGCCTGCCGCTGGATGATCTTGCCCACCGCCGTGCTGCCGGTAAACGCGATCTTGTCCACCTGCGGATGGGCGACCAGCGCGGCGCCGGCGTCCTCGCCAAAGCCGGTGACCACGTTCAGGATCCCCGCGGGGAGCCCGGCGGACGAGGCGATGCGCGCCAGTTCCAGCGCGGTCAGCGACGTCTGCTCGGCGGGCTTGAGGATGACGGCGTTTCCGCAGGCCAGGGCGGGGGCCACCTTCCACGCGGCCATCTGCAGCGGGTAGTTCCACGGGATGATGGCGCCGCACACGCCCACCGGTTCCCGCCGCGTGTAGTTCAGGTAGGGGCCGGGGACGGGGATCACGTCGCCGTCGATCTTGTCGGCCCAGCCGGCGTAGTAGCGGAAGCAGTCGATCGACTCCTTGATGTCGATCATCCGCGCCTCGCGCACGGGCTTGCCGTTGTCCATCGTTTCCAGCCGGGCGAGCTCGTCGGCGCGCTCCTCCATGGCGTCGGCAATGGCGTACAGCAGGCGGCCGCGCTTGCGGGCATCCAGCTTCTGCCACGAGTCGCTCTCAAACGCTTCGCGGGCGGCGTGCGCGGCGCGGTCCACGTCCGCGGCGCCGCCCTCGGCCACCTGCGTCAGCGTCTCGGCGGTGGCGGGGTTGATGGTGTCGAACGTCCTGCCCGAGGCGGCGTCCTGCCACTCGCCCCCGATGAACAGCCGTCCCGGCTGAATCTCCAGCGTCGCCGTATCGCTCATGTTCCCGTGTGTTTGAACGTGCCAGACTGCCGTCCCGCCGAAGCGGGGTGATTGTTTCGCGATGATGGACACGATAGTACTGCGCCGGACCGCCGCGAGCCACCAGCGGGCGGGATCTCGTCCGGGCGACAAAAGCCGGGATCGACCGTGCCAGCCGCATGCTGAGGCACCCCTCTCCCCCCAGCCCCCTCTCCCGCAAGCGGGAGAGGGGGAGCTGTCCGGCGCGGGCGACGAGGCGCGGTGTGCGCCCGAAGCTTGCCCTCACCCGGCCCCTCCGCGTGCAAACAGCCGCACGGAGAGGGGAGACTTCACACCGGAACCGTCGGCCCCGGTGCGGTTGAAGCCCCGAACCGGACGCGCCAGCGGCTGGTGTCGGGGTTCCCGCGGTTTGAGCGGCGGATTCATTCGCTCAAGACAGCGTGAGCACGCGTCCACCTCCGCTTCGCGCACCAGACCACCCGCCTCCAACAACCCTCCTGCCCTTCATCCCCCAAACGAAAACGAGGCCGGGCCACCCGCAGCCCGGCCCCGTTCCTTTCCCCGAGCTTACTTGCCGGTGAAGTGCGGCGTGCGCTTCTCCACGTAGGCGTTCAGCCCTTCCTTGGCGTCCGACGAGTTGAACAGCAGCGCCTGCAGTTCGCGCTCCAGCGCCAGACCCTGCTCCAGCGGCAGTTCCGCGCCGCTCTGGCAGGAACGCTTGATGTTGCCCACCGCGAACGTCGCCTTGTTGGGGCGGGTGAACTGCTTGGCGTACGCCATCACCTGCTCCAGGAAGCCGTCGCGGCTTTCCGAATCCAGCACCTGGTTCACGATGCCCATGGCCGCGGCCTGGTCAAAGTCCAGGTTGTTGCCCTGAACCATCAGCTCAATGGCCTTGCTGGTGCCCACCAGCTTGGTCAGGCGCTGCGTGCCGCCCGTGCCCGGAAGCACGCCCAGCGCCACCTCGGGAAGGCCGATCTTGCCGGCGCCGCGCCGCGCGATGCGCAGGTCCGCCGCCATGGCGATCTCCAGCCCGCCGCCCACCGTGTGGCCGTTGAGCGCCGCGATCACCAGCTTGGGCGTGTGCTCCAGCTTGAGCAGCGTCTCGTTGGCGTGCAGGCAGAAGTAGTACTTCCAGGTGGGATCGGCCTTCTGCAGCATGTTGATGTTGGCGCCGGCGCAGAAGAACTTGTCGCCCTTGCCCGTGATCACGATCACGTCCACCGTGGCGTCGAACCGCGCGCGCAGGATGGCCGCGTCGATCTGGCGCATCATCTCGTGCGTGTACGTGTTGGCCGGGGGATCGTCCAGGGTGAACAGGGCGACGCCGTCGCTCACCTCGTAGTGCACCAGCGTCTGGGTCTCGGTCGGCACGTCAGCGGACAGCGTGGCCATCAGGTCTGCTCCGGTTCAAAGAAAGTTAGCGAAAATGACAAAATCGGCGGCGCCGCGCACGAGTGCGCGGCGCTACCAGATGGACGGGCGCTCTTCGCCGGGAGAGGTTTCGCGCGCCAGCGCCGGCACCGCGGCGTTGTCGGGCGCGTAGCCCTCCACGAAGATGCGGTACATGTCGTCCACGATGCGGTCCACCGGCACGTCGCGCTCGGCGCGGTGCCAGTTGTACAGCCAGTTCATCATCCCGAACATGGCAAAGGTCGCCACGCGCGCATCCAGGTCGCCGGCCGGGCGGATCTCCTGCAGGATCTGCATGGCCGTCTCGGTCAGCCTGCGCTTCTTGGCGTTCACCCGGCGGCGGAAGTCGCCCGTGAGCGCCTCGGCCTCGTGCGAAAGCACCTTCATCTCCGCCGTGTTGGCGACGAAGTAACGCAGGTGGTTCTCCATCAGCAGCCGCAGCCGGCGGTGCGGCTCGGCCACGCCGTCCAGCAGCCGCTCCAGGTGGTCCAGCAGCGTTCCGAACGCGTGGTCCTGGATGAGGAAGAGAAGCTCTTCCTTGCTGTTGAAGTAGTAGTACAGCCCCGATAGGCTGACCCCCGTGGCCCGGGCGATGTCGCGGATGCTGGCCTGGTGGTAGCCCTTCTCCGCAAAGATCTGCGCGGCGGTGCGAAGAATGCTTTCCAGCTTTTCGTCGTACGCGCTTCTCTCGTCCGTCATCGAGCGTGTGGCCTCCGGGTCGGGCATGTCGAACGTCCGTCCGCTAACCTATCCCGCGCGCGGAAACGGTGTCAAGCACGCCGGCCGGCTTCCGCTTGACCATCTGTCACGACTTCGTATAGCTTGCGGTTCTCCCCCGTACGGCCGTGGTCCCCCCGAATCCCGCCGCATGCCCAACCCCCTCCGTTCGCGATTGCTTCTGGCGCTGGCCCCCCTGCTGGCGCTGGCCGCCTGCCAGGACGGCCCCACCGGGCCCGGCTCGTATGTGCAGTTCGCGGGCGGCACCGAGTGGGTGGCCGTGGCCGAGCCCGTGGGCATGGCGCGCGCGGACACCTGGCTGCGCTACGCCGCGCCCGGGTCGCCGGCGCGGGACGGGGTGCGCGGGCTGCACGCCGCCGCCGGCCGGGCGCGTGCCGCGGGGCGGGTGGAGGAGGCGCTGGCGATGGAAGACCAGGCGCTGCTCCTGGCGGCCGGTTCGGTGAGCCGCGCTCCGGACCCGCGCCGGGTGCTGGAGCCGCTGGCCGCGCTGGACGCGTGGACGGACCGCGCCCGTGAGCGGATGGAGCACGGCCGCTACCCCGCGCTGGATTCCGCCGCTGTCTCTGTGGCGGCGCGCGCGGATTCCGCCCGCGCGGCGCTTTCCGCCCGCGACACCTCCGCCGCCGTGCTGCTGATTGCGCGGGGAACGGTGGCCGCGCGGGGGCAGGGGCCCATGGCGGTGGGGCTGCGGCTGCTGGCCAGCGCCGAGGCGCGGCTGGCCGCCGGCGGGGCGGGGCAGAACGGGGCCCGCGCGCGCCGGTTGCTGGCCGGCGCCCGCGAAGGGCTGGCCGGGGGAGACAGCATCCGCGCCCTGCGCCGGGCCGTGTACGCGCTGCAACTGCTGGACGCGCCGCCCGCGGCGGGACTGGTTGATTCCGCGCCGGCTCCGCGTTAGTTTTGCGCCGCGGGCCCGGATGGCGAAATGGCATACGCAGCAGACTCAAAATCTGCCACCCGTGAGGGTTTGTGGGTTCGAGTCCCACTCCGGGCATCAGGCGGCCCGCTCCACATGACCGTGGGGCGGGCCGCTTCCGTTTTCTCCCCTCCGGCTTTTTTACAAGAATCAACACGTCACGGCCCGCCGTGCGCGCGATCCGGGCGTTTCATGCGCTCGTGTGCCGGCGCATCCGGTAGAAACAATTCCCACCGTTTGCCGACGCGGCGCGTGCGGGATTGGCGCATCCGGCCCGGTGCGGCCCGCGAGGGCGGGAGCGGCTCCGTCATCTGCCCGTGACCGGGCGGCAGGGCTTCACTGATACGTTGCGCCACCGCTCAGGAACCGCCAAGCCCTTTGGTAGCAAGAGCCTGAGCATCTGCCTCGCGATCTGCGACAGTTGACGGGATCAGGGTTCCTCGATACATTAGCCGGGTTCCGCCGCGGTTTCCCATCCCACCTCCGCGCGGCATCTTCCCGTCCACGCCGATCCCCATTCGGACATGATTCGATCCACGCGCCTCACCTGCGCCGGATTGCTGCTCGCCGTGCTCGCCGCGTGCGACAGTGACGGCGGCCCGCTCACTCCGGAAACCCGCCCCACCACGCCCTCGACCGTGGTGGCGCTGGACTGCAAGGTCACCGTCAAGCCGACGGCCACCTTCGGCTGCACGCCGTCCGCCCCCACCGGCGCCGGCAGCGCCGCGGTGATCGTGGGCAACCAGAACACGTACGTGAAGCTGCAGGCCAGCAACCTCTCCAACGACGAGGGCACGGGCATCTTCAGCTTTGACGCCACCGTGCAGAACCTGCTGATGCAGTCGCTGGGCACCACCAACGGCACCACGCTGGATCCGGAAGCCATCAAGGTATTCTTTCACCAGGGTCCCACTTCCACGGGCGCGGGCTCGGTGTCGGTGTTCAACGCCACCGGCAGCGACGACTTCACCGGCGAGAACCAGCCGTACTTCCAGTACGACGAGGTGCTGTCGCAGAATGAAGTGTCCCCGGCCAAGAACTGGCAGTTCCAGGTGTCCGGCGGCGCGACGGGCTTCGTGTTCAAAGTGTATGTCCGCGCGCAGGTGCAGTACCCCGAGGGCTTCATCACGCTGGCGCGCTCGCGCGACACGCTGGTGGCCTCGGACACGGTGAAGGTGTCGGCCACGGTGTACAACGTGGTGAACAACCCGGAGGCCAACCAGTCGGTCACGTGGTCCAGCAGCAACACCGGCGTGGCCACCGTGGACGCCAGCGGCGTCATCACCGCCGTGGCCCCGGGCAGCACGCTGATCTCGGCCGTGTCGGGGTCGCGCACCGCCTCCATCCCCGTGGCGGTGTGCTACAACCTGGCCGTGGGCGAAGTGGTCTCCACCACCATGCCCGGCGCGTCCAACCTGTGCATCGCGGGCGGCGGCGCCGGCGCCGAGTTCACGTACATGCCGGTGAACCTGGCCACCTCGGGCGCGCTTTCGCTCACGGTCACCGCTACGGGAACGGGCGCCGTCACCGGCCCGCCGTCGCCGTCGCTGCTTCCGGGCGGCCTGCCGCGCCTGAACGCCACGTCCGACGCCGCGCTGCAGCAGAACGAGGATCTGCACATCTCCATGATGGAGCGTGACCTGCGCGACGTGTCCACGGTGATGCGCAAGCCTTCGTCGCTGGTTCGCCGTGGCGCCCGCACGGGCGGAGCGCGCCGCAACATCACCATCGGCGTGCCGACGGTGGGCGACATCATGAACCTGAACACCGTCAGCGGCTGCAGCGGAACGCGCGGCGACCGCGCGGGCATGGTGCGCTCCGTCGGCCAGCACATCATCATCGTGTCCGACACGTCGAACCCGGCGGGCGGCTTCACCACGGCGCAGTACGACAGCATCGCGATGGAGTTCGACACGCTGGTGTACGCCACGGACTCCGTCGCCTTCGGCGCGCCGGCGGACCTGGACGAGAACGGCCGCGTGATCGCCTTCTACACCCGCGCGGTGAACGAGCTTTCGCCCCCCGCGTCGTCGTCCGTCGTGGCCGGCTACTTCTCGGCCCGCGACCTGTACAGCTCGGCCCCCGGCTCGTGCACGCTGAGCAACGAGGGCGAAATGTTCTACATGCTGGTGCCGGATCCCACGGGGGTGGTGAACAGCAACGTGCGGACGGTGAGCTACGTCCGTGGCGGCACGGTGGGCACCATCGCCCACGAGCTGCAGCACCTGACCAACGCGTCGCGCCGCATGTACGTGAACGACGGCTTCACGCAGTACGAGAGCGTGTGGCTGAACGAGGGCCTCAGCCACATCGCCGAGGAACTGATGTTCTACCGCGCGTCCGGAATGTCGCCGCGGCAGAACGTGGCGGCGGGCACCAACGCGGTGTCGGGCATTCAGCTCAACAGCAAGCGGGTGGCCGCGTACAACACGTACGCCAGCGCCAACTTCGGCCGCCTGCGGACGTGGATGCAGCGCCCCGACACGTCGGGCGCCTTCAAGGGCAACGACGTTCTGGCCACGCGCGGCGCCGTGTGGGCCTTCCTGCGGTACGCGGCTGACCGCAAGAACGCCTCGGACGCCACCCTGTGGTACGATCTGTCCAACTCGCAGCAGGCCGGCCTCACCAACCTGGCCACCGTGCTGGGTGTGAGCCCGCAGGAGTGGGTGCGCGACTTCGATGCGGCCATGTACACGGACGACGCCGTCACCGGGGTTTCGCCGATCTACACGATTCCCAGCTGGAACTTCCGGTCGATGCACCAGATCCTGTACGGAAGCTACTCGCTGCAGGTGCGTGCGCTCACCAGCGGAGTGCCGCTCACGGTGAACCACTCGGCCGGCGGCGGCACCACGTACCAGCGGTTCAGCGTGGGTGCCAGCAAGTTCGGCAAGGTGACGGCGCTGTCGGGCGGCGTTGCGCCCACGACTCCGTTCGCGCTGTCGATCGTGCGCACCAAGTAGTCCCGGTCGATCGCGCGGCTCCGGCCGCGCGACCGGCTCCTCAAATCGGCCCGTCCGGCAATCGCCGGGCGGGCCGTTTTCTTGGTGGATGGATCGCACGCGTGGCGCCGTGTGTTCTCCGCTGGAGCAGATGAATCTGCCGCAACAACGGCGGAAAGCGTTACCATACTGCCGTGAGGCTTCACCTGCGCGAACCGGCGGGTACGGCGCCGGACTTCATCCATCCGCATGACTGGCCACAGGCTTCTGTGACAAGCGAGGTTTGCAGATGAGCAGTCGCGGAGATCGGCTGCCGGCGCTCCGCGCGGGACTGGCGGCGGCGGGGGCCGCGACGATGGTTCTGGTGTTGGTGGCGGCGGTCTTTGGCGGGTTCAGGCCCGCGGTGGAGGCGCTGGCGGGTCTGCTCGCATGGCTGGTGATCGTCGGGATCGTGGTGGGCGTGGGGCGAAGGAATGGGGTGCTCGCACTCTGGCTGCTGCTGGCCGCCATGTGGGTCTGGATCATGATCGGCCTGCAGTCCTACGCGGCGCCGCTGCACATCCGGCTGCTGCTGGCCGCTCCGGAATGGTTTCGCCCGTTCGCCCTGCTGGCGCTGCCGCTCGCGGCGGTGACGGTGTTCTCGCTTCGCCAGAACACGTGGGACCGGCGCGGGCTGGTGCCCGTCGCGGTCGCGGGTCTGGCGTGGACCGGGCTGTTCGCGGTGGCGGAATGGGTGGCCTCCTACGCGTCCGACGTGGGCGGCGCGAATCCGCGGCACCTGGGCATCGTCCTGTGGGGGTTCGGGACGGTGTGGCTGCTCTGGCCGGTATTGGCGCTCGTCTGGGGTGTGCGCCGGAGCCTTGCGAGGTGAACGGTGGATCGAGATCCGCGGATGCGAGAAGCCCGGCACCTCCGCGAGGTGCCGGGCTCCGTTGCTCAAAGTGAATCGGTCATGAGAGCATTCATCACCGGCGCCACGCGCCTCGGCACAGGTTGGGCGATGCGGGCAGGTTTTGGGCGAGTCATTGTGGGCCTGCTGCTGCTTTCCGGGTGTGCGAGCCCCCATGCCCGGAACGGGAAAGAAATCACACGTACGACAAAAGAGTTTCTGCGGGCTGCTGCACGCGGCGACACACTGACTCTGCGTGGGTTGTCCCAAGGGGACCAGCCAAGGCGGTTTGCTGGCCTGCACGGCAGCCGTCGCGCGCTGCTGTTGGACGCCGCCAATGGATTGAAGCTTCGGGGTCTGTACCCGGGGAAGCGGGACTCCCGCATGCTGGCCTTCTTTTCATTCACGTCCGATGGAGCTGTTGAAAAGCTGTCCGTTTCGGTCAGACCCGTTGCTGAATCCTGGGTTGTCACCTCCGTGTTCCTGGACAGCGAGTTCTGAGAGCACCGGCGATCTCCGTGGTGTTTCGTACGCCGCCCCGGAGCAGGGAACGACGGAGCTCGAGTGGATGGGCGGTGCGATTCAGCGCGACAGAGAGCCCGCGACGGGCCTGCGCCTCTGTCAAATCAGCGGTGATTTTCAGGAGCGAGGACGAGGAATGCGTTCACGATCGGCTGTTGCGCTTTGCGCGGGCATGCTCATGGGTGGCTGCCTGGGACGCCGGAATCCAGAATGCGCTGCTCCTGATGGACAGCCCGGTTCGATCCGGATCGTCCAGGGCGCACCGTATCGAGAGGCGGGCGAGGGAATGGGGTCTCTGGTGATTCGCGCGACCCGGGTCAGGGATCAGACCGCCGGCTTGCAGAAGGTCATCGTCTCCCTGCATGCGGATCCCCGGGTCTCGAATCCGGATGAGTCTCTGCGGCGGTCAGGGATGGATGGGGCGGGAATCGTTCGATGGGATTCGATTCCTGCGGGAACGTACGGTGTTTTCGCCCGGGCCATCGGTCACGACGGGCTCCGTGGCCGCATCGTCGTCCGGGCTGGTCACGTGGACACGGTTCAGGCCGCGCTGCGTGGCCGGACACGTTGCGCAGCGCCGAACTCCGGCGGAGTCCCGCCGCCGCGTACTGGCCTGCTTGAGTGGGGCCCGTCTGATCATCCAGAGATCAATGCGGGTTCCTGAACGCGTGCGGTCCGCAGCTTCCGGGTTGAGGTTCGGGCGTCCGTGGCGGTTCCATCTGCTGATCATCTTTTGAGACGGCGTGACTCGTGTCTGTTCGTGCCCCGCGTCCGATGCGTTGACACAAGAAAGCCCGGCACCTCGCGCGAGGTGCCGGGCTTTCTTTCTGTTCGATGCGGACCAGGTCGGGTGACGATGAGGATCGACCGGGCTCCGCTTGGGACGACGAGGATCGCCCGGTGTGGATCAGCCGATGCCGAAGAAGCGGATCAGCGCGGCGCTCAGGGTGATGAGGACGATGAGCGATCCCGTCACCGTCGCGATCACGCGTCCGCCCACCTTGCCCAGCACCCGCACGTCCACGCCCAGCCCCAGCGCCGCCATGGCGATCACCGTCATCCACCGCGACACCTCGCGCACGGGCCCGGCGACCTCCGCGGGGATGAGGCCGATCGAGCGAAGCATCGCCAGCACCAGGAAGCCGGTGATGAACCAGGGAATGAGCGATCCGGCGGACAGCTTGCGTTCGCCGATCTTGCGGTTGCGCAGCGAAAAGAAGACGACGATGGGGCCCAGCAGAAGCACGCGCACCAGCTTGACCAGCGTGCCCACCTCGCCGCTCAGCGCGCTGACGGGAAAGGTGGCGGCGATGACCTGCGGCACGGCGTACACCGTCATCCCCGCCAGCGCGCCGTACTGGTAGTCGCTGAACGCGAGGACGGGAATCAGCAGCGGCAAGCCGAGGACGACGATGACGCCCAGCACGGCGGTAAAGGCGATGGACGACGCCACGTCCTCCTTGTCGGCCCCGATCACCGGCGCCACGGCGGCGATGGCCGAGTTGCCGCAGATGGCGTTTCCGCAGGCGATGAGCGTGGCCAGGCGCGGGTTCAGCCCCAGCGCGCGCCCCAGCCCGTACGAGGCCGCCAGCCCGCCCACGACCACGAGGAGGATGGAGATGACGAGCGGTGCCCCGGCGCTCAGCAGCAGCGGCAGGTTGACGGACGCGCCCAGCAGCACGATGGCGATTTCAAGCACCTGCTTGGCGGCGAGCTTGATCCCCGGCTCCCAGCGCGGCCCCGGCTTCCACGCCGTGCGCAGCAGCATTCCCAGCAGAATGGCGAGAACGATGGCCTCGACGATCGCGTGGCCGAAAAGGCGTTCTTCCACCCCCTGAAGGGCCCATGCGGCGACGGTGACGGCGGCGGCCAGAAGGAGGCCGGGGAGGGGAGCGGACCAGCGGCTGCGAGTGTCGGACACGGCGATGCGTAGTGGGCTGCGCGGGGCAGGCACGGAGATTGACGGGGCGCGGCTGCGGCAGGGGCGGCGAACCGCCCTTCACCAGGACCGGAACGTAACCCACATGCTTCAGGAAAACGAGCGCAGCCTGATTGAGAAGCGGCTGCTGGACGAGCGCAAGCGCGCGCAGGACTCCATCGGCCACTTCGACGAACTGTCGGACGAGCTGCGGGACCGCACGGGCGAGCTGAGCGGCATGGACCAGCACATGGCCGACTATGCCACCGAGCAGCACGAGCAGGAGAAGCAGTTCCTGATGGCCAGCGTGGAGGGGCGCCGGCTGTACGCGCTGGACGAAGCGCTGGAGCGGCTGTACAAGGAGCCGGAGCAGTTCGGGCTGTGCGACGTCTGCGGAAAGCAGATCGAGATGGCGCGGCTGGAGGTGATTCCCGAGACGCGGCTGTGCGCGGAGCACGCCATCGCCCGCGACGAAGCCTCCGATGCCGACGCCGACCCGCGCGAAGCCGACGGCACCGCCCACCCGGCCTGATTTTCTGCCACTGGCGGCCGGCGCCCCCTCCTTTCCGGCGGCGGCGCGCCTGATCCACCCAACCACGATCGCCGTGAGCAGACCTGTCTGCTCACGGCGATTCGCGTGGCGTGCAATCCTCGCGGGCGGGTATGGCGCGGAACCCTCCGCCGGCGCCCAAGTCTGAGGCGCAGGAAGGTACCGCGCGGCGCCTCTCTCAACAACGTGACGTTCGCCGCCATCACCGCGACCCCGCGGCCGGCGCACTGACGCACTCACGCACCCCGCACTCACGCACTTCCGTACTCCCTACACCTGATCCCCCAGCATCGCCTGCAGCGCCTCCCGCGCGCGCATCACCCGCATCTTGAGCGCGCTCACCCCGGCGCCCAGCATGCCGGCCATTTCCTCGTAGCTGCGTCCCTCCACGTGCTTCATCAGAAACGCCTCGCGCTGCCCCTCCGGCAGCCTGCCCAGCGCCTCCACGATCACGCGGCCCGCCTCGCCCGCCTCCAGCGCGCGCAGGGGATCGGCCGAACCCGGCGCGGCCACGTCCTGGTCGGTGAGCGACACGTCGCGGCGGCGGCGGCTCTTGAGCCAGTCCTTGCAGCGGTTGCGCAGAATGCGGAACAGCCAGGCCGCGAACCGGTCCGGGTCGCAGGTGCCCAGCCGGGTGTACGCCTTGACCAGCGAGTCCTGCACCAGGTCGGCGGCCGCGTCGGCGTCGCCCACCATCCCGAAGGCATGGCGGTACATGGTATCCTGGTACCGGCGCACCAGGACCTCGTATCGGCCGGTCTGGCCGTCCAGAACCATGCCTACCAGTTCCGCGTCGCTCGCCGACTCCAAAAGCGTTGCCGTCCGGGGAAGAAAAAGTGCGCGCGCGTGAGTGCTTCCGCATCCTCCGCGCCGCTGGCTGCGCGCTTGCGGGCCCTGGGGGCCCTTGCTATGTTGCCGCAGTTCCGCTGGCCCGGACCATGCTGCGCACAACGCGCGTACCGGCCAGCGGTGGCCGGAATGTACTTTCGCAATTGCGTCCGAGAAAGCTGAAATGGCTGCCAAGGGTCTCGAGGGGGTCGTCGTCGCGCAGTCCCGCCTGAGCGACATCAACGGCGAGGTGGGTGAACTCATCTACGCGGGGTACGATATCGACGACCTCGCACGCAACACCACCTTCGAAGAGGTGTGCTACCTGCTGTGGAACGGCGAACTGCCGACCCCCACGCAGCTGGAGGAGTTCAGCGCGCATCTGCGCAAGCATGCGACGCTGCGTCCTGAAGTGGTGGAAATGATCCGCAACTATCCCACGGATGCGGATCCCATGGCCGCCGTGCGCACCGCGGTGTCGGCGCTGGGCATGTTCGACCCCGACGCCGATGACATCAGCATCGAGTCGGTGCGTCACAAGGCCATCTTCCTGACCGCGCAGACGCCGGCCATCGTGGCGGCGTACGAGCGCGTGCGGAACGGCAAGGAGCCGCTGGATCCCAAGCCGGACCTGGGCTTCGCGGCCAACTTCCTGTACATGCTCAACGGCGAGGAAGCCAACGAAACCCGCGTCCGCACCATGGACGTGGCGCTCGTGCTGCACGCCGAGCACGGCATGAACGCCTCCACCTTCGCCGCGCGCGTCACCGCCGGCACGCTGGCCGACGTGTACAGCGCCGTCACCTCGGCGCTGGGCACGCTCAAGGGCCCCAGCCACGGCGGCGCCAACGTGGAGGTCATGAACATGCTCCGCGAAATCGACGAGAGCGGCGAAGACCCGGGCGCCTGGGTCCGCAACGCGCTGTCGGGCGGCAAGAAGGTCATGGGCTTCGGCCACCGCGTGTACAAGGCCACCGACCCGCGCGCCACCGTGCTGCGCGAACTGGCCGACAAGATCATGGCCGAGGCGGGCGAAACCCGCTGGCTGGACCTGTCGGACCGCATCCGCGCCGTCATGGCGGAAGAGATGGAAAAGAAGGGAAAGAAGATCTACCCCAACGTGGACTTCTTCTCGGCTTCGGTCTACAGCACGCTGGGCATTTCGATGGACCTGTTCACGGCCGTGTTCGCCATCGCCCGCATGCCGGGGTGGACGGCGCACCTGCTGGAGCAGTACGCCGACAACCGGCTCATCCGCCCGGGCTCGGACTACATCGGGCCGCGCGACCGCAAGGTGACGCCGCTCTCGGAGCGCTGATCCGGCGGCTTGCACCGCTCTTCCGGGGCGCGGCGGAACCCCCGCCGCGCCCCGCTTTCGTTTCGGCGGGGACGTACCCGTTCCCGCACTTCAGACCACGCACTTTTCCGTGAGACGCACCATGGCGAGCGACCAGCGGCCGTCCGTCCCCACCGACGGCGAGCGCATTACCATCAGCGGGACCACGCTCAGCGTTCCCGATGCGCCCATTCTTCCCTTCATCGAGGGCGACGGCACGGGGCCCGACATCTGGGCCGCCTCGCAGCCCGTCTTTGACGAGGCCGTGCGGCGTGCGTACGGCGGCAAGCGCCGCATCGTGTGGATGGAAGTGCTGGCGGGCGAAAAGGCCTTCAACCAGACCGGCGACTGGCTTCCCTCGGCCACGCTGGACGCCTTCCGCGAGTACCTCGTCGGCATCAAGGGCCCGCTCACCACGCCCGTGGGCGGCGGCATCCGCTCGCTGAACGTGGCGCTGCGCCAGGAGTTGGACCTGTACGCCTGCCTGCGCCCCGTGCGCTGGTTCGAGGGCGTGCCGTCCCCCGTGAAGCGCCCGGGCGACGTGGACATGGTAATCTTCCGCGAAAACACGGAAGACATCTACGCCGGCATCGAGTTCGAGGAAGGCACCGAAGACGCCGCGAAGTTCCGCGCGCTGCTGCAGGAGCAGTTCGGCCCGCGCTACAAGAAGGTGCGCTTCCCCGAGACGTCCGGCTTCGGCATCAAGCCGGTGAGCCGCGAGGGCACGGAGCGGCTGGTGCGCTCGGCGCTGGACTATGCGCTGGCCAACAAGCGCAAGTCGCTGACGCTGGTGCACAAGGGGAACATCATGAAGTTCACCGAGGGCGCCTTCAAGACGTGGGGCTACGAGCTGGCCGAGCGCGAGTACGGCGACCGGGTGTTCACCTGGGCGGAGTACGACCGCATCAAGGACGCGCAGGGCGAGGACGCCGCCAACGCGGCGCAGAAGGAGGCGGAGTCCGCCGGCCGCATGGTGGTCAAGGACAGCATCGCCGACGCGTTCCTGCAGCAGATCCTTACGCGTCCGCGCGACTACGACGTGATCGCCACGCTGAACCTGAACGGCGACTACGTGAGCGACGCGCTGGCGGCGCAGGTGGGCGGCATCGGCATCGCGCCGGGGGCCAACATCAACTACCTGACCGGCCACGCCATCTTTGAGGCCACGCACGGCACGGCCCCCAAGTACGCCGGCAAGGACCAGGTCAACCCCGGCTCCGTCATCCTCAGCGGCGAGATGATGCTGCGCTACATGGGATGGACCGAGGCCGCGGACCTGATCGTCACCGGGCTGGAAGGCGCCATCCGCCAGAAGACGGTGACGTACGACTTCGAGCGGCTGATGGAAGGTGCCACCAAGGTGTCGTGCTCGGAGTTCGGCCGGAAGATCATCGAGAACATGGGGTAGGGAGGGAAGTGCTCACGGACGAAAAGTGCGTGAGTGCGGGGTGCGTGAGTGCGTGAGTGCGGTGGATCGGCGCGTCCGGTCCACCGCATTCCGGCACCGGGGACCGGGTACCCGCTCCCGGGTACCGGGCGCCTGATCCGGGGCACCTGATCCTGGGTACTTCGCCTCCTGGCACTTGATCCCGCGCACTGGGTACTTTCTTTTTCTGTCTTCCATTCACCTGTCCGCTGACCTTATGAAGATCTCGGCCGTCCGCGCGGACGTGGCGCGGCACGCGGCTCCCCTGCTGGTGATTCCCGTTCTGCAGGGCGATACGCAGGACGCGGCGTTCACCGCGCTGGACCATGCCATGAGCGGCCACCTCGCGGCGCTGCTGGCGCGCGGCGACGTGCGCGGCGCCTTTGGCGAAACCGTGGTCGTATTTCCCCCCGCGGGCACGGCCGCGGCCGAGCGCGTGCTGATGGTGGGCGTGGGCAGGGGCGCGGACCTCACCCCGGAGCGGCTGCGCCGCGCTGCGGGGAGCGCCGCCGAGCAGGCCGCCAAGTCCCGCGCCTCGTCCGTGGCGTTCGCCGTCCCCGCGTCCGCCGTGGCGTCCCGCGAGGCGGCGCGCGCGCTGGCCGAGGGGCTGGTGCTGGGCGCGTACGACTTCCGCGAGTGGAAGACCGAGGATCCCGCCGCTCCCGCCCGCGCGGCGCTGAGCGAGGCCGTCCTTCTTCTCCCCGAAGGCGCGGACGCGGCGGAATACGCGGAAGGCGCGCGCATCGGCGAGATCATCGCGCGCGGCGAGAACCTGGCGCGCACGCTGGGCAATCTCCCCGGCAACGTCGCGACGCCGACGTACTTGGCGCAGACGGCGGAGCGCATCGCGGCGGAGCAGGGGATGACGGTCACCATCCTGGGCCCGGAGGAGATGCGGGCCGAGCGGATGGACGCGCTGCTGGCCGTGGCCGCCGGCTCCGCGCAGGAGCCGCGGCTGATCGTGCTGGAGCACCGCGGCGGCGCGGAGGGCGAGAAGCCGCTGGTCATCGTGGGCAAGGGCCTCACCTTTGACGCCGGCGGCATCAGCATCAAGCCCGCGCAGGGGATGGAGGAGATGAAGTTCGACATGTGCGGCGGCGCCGGAACGCTGGGCGCCATGCAGGCCATCGCCGAACTCAACCTCCCCGTCAACGTGGTGGGCATCGTCCCCAGCAGCGAGAACCTGCTGGGCTCCAAGGCGATGAAGCCGGGCGACATCATCCGCGGGCGCGGCGGCAAGACCATCGAGGTCGTCAACACCGACGCGGAGGGGCGGCTGATTCTGGTGGATGCCATCAGCTACGCGGAAAAGTACGAACCGGCGGCCATGCTGGACGCGGCGACGCTGACCGGCGCCTGCGTGATCGCGCTGGGCCACGCCGCCACCGCGGTGCTGGGCAACGACCAGGCGCTGCTGGACGAGGTGATCGCCGCGGGGGAGCACACCGGCGAGCGCTGCTGGCCGCTGCCCATGTTTGACGACTACCGCGAGCAGATCAAGAGCGACTACGCGGACCTCAAGAACAGCGGCGGACGCCCGGCGGGAACGATTACCGCCGCGTGGTTCCTGCGCGAGTTCGTGGGCGACTGGCCGTGGGTGCACCTGGACGTGGCCGGCACGGCGTACGGCGAGGGCAAGCTCAGCTACCTGAGCAAGGGCTCCACCGGCGTCCCCACCCGCATCTTCGTACAGTGGGTGATGGGCCGCGCCGCCCGCCGGGAGACGCCGTCCCCCGCATGACGCCGCGCCTGTTCCGGCGGGGGATTCCCGCGCTGCTCTGCGCGTTCGCCGCGGTGCTGGTCGCCGCGGCGGAGCTTCGCGCGCAGGTGCCCGCCGCGCGCGACACGGTGCGCAAGGACAGCGCGCTCGTGGCCGATCCCAACGTGCGCGCCGACACGCTTCCGGACCGCCCCGCCGCGGACTCCGTCCCGGCGGACAGCACCCTGCCCGCGCCCGTCTTTCCGCTCCTTCCCGAGCCGCGCGAAACCGGCTTCGGGCCCGGAGTGTGGGTGTTCGGGCCGGTGGAGCTGGCGCGCTTTCACGGCCTGTCCATGCTGGACCTGCTGGACCGCATTCCCGGCATCGTCGTCACCCGCGAAGGAAGCCCCGGCCGTCCGGCGGGCGTGGCGGCCTTTGGCGGGGGCGGCGGGCGGCTGCGCGTGTTTCTGGATGGATGGGAGATGCCGGGGCTGAACGCCTCGTCTCCCGAACTGCAGCGCATTCCGCTGGTGGATGTGTCGGCCGTCCGCGTGTTCCGCGGGCTGGGCGAGATCCGCGTGGACATTCAGACGCTGCGGCTGACGGACCGGCGGCCGTACGCGCAGATTGAAGGTGGCGAGGGCGACTACGCCACGCGCATTCTGCGGGGCCTGTTTTCGCGCCCGCTGGGGCAGCGGATGGTGGCCACGGTGGGGGTGGACGTGGTGGAGACCGGCGGCTTCCGCCGGGCGGAGCCGTTCAGCGCCAACACGGGCTTCGGCCGGCTGAGCTACGCCTTTTCCGCCGACCGCGCGCTGGAACTGGAGTACCGCTCCACCGCGGTGGACGCGGAGCGCTCGTTCGCCTTCAACGGCACGCGGGCCACCCTTCCCACGGAAGCGTACGACCGCGGCGAGTTGATGCTGCGGGCGCGCGGACGCGTGCTGGGCGACGTGTGGGTGGACGGCGCGGTGGGCCGCAGCTGGCAGCGGCCGGGCGGGGGCGACACCATCACCCTGGAGCGCGAGGCGGTGCAGGCGTACGCCCGCGCCGTGGCCGACATTCCGCTGGGCCGGCTGGAAGGCGCCCTGCGCTACCGCGGCGTGGACGACGAGGGCTTCGCGGCGGGCGGGGCGGAAGCGTCGCTGCGCGCGGAACTCACGCCGGGGCGCGCCATCTCGGCCTGGGGCGAGGTTCGCGCGGGAAGCTGGGGCGGGTCCACGGGGGTGGAGCTGGAGGCCGCGGCGCGCACCGGGGCGTGGCGCGGCGTGTCCCTCTTCGGCCAGGCCGCCACGGGCACGCGCGCCATCCGCTACTGGCGCGACACCAGCGAGGTGGTGCAGAACCTGGGGAACGTGATCAATCCGTCCATCCCCGCGCTGGACACGGTGCCCATCGTGGACTTTCCCGACATCTTCCCCACGCTGGCGGCGGTGCGGGCGGGCGCGGAGTGGACGCGGGGCGCGGTGCAGGCGGGCGCCGCCTTCGTGGTGCACGACCTGGGTGGAACCGTGCCGTACGGCTTCTACTTCGACCGCGGGACGCAGCCGGCGGCGGGCACCACGGTGTCGGGGGTGGAGGCGTACGCGTCCGTCCCCCTCTTCTGGCGCCAGCTTCGGTTCGACGCGCACTACACGGACTTCTTTGCCGTGCCGGACCGGCCGTACACGCCGGCGCGCTTCGGCCGCGCGGCGCTGGAGTTTCACGGCGTGTACAAGGACGGCAACCTGGAGCCCACGCTGCGCGCGGAGCTGCTGGGGCGCGACCGGGCCGTGTCGCTGGACGCCACCACGGGCGCGCTGACGGCGCTGACGGAGCCGTACCTGATCGCCAACCTGTTCGTGCAGATCCGCGTGCTGGACGTGCGCGCCTTCTACCGCGCGGAAAACCTGCTGAACCGGCGGACCGCCGCGGACATCCCGGGGCTCACGCTCCCCGGCGCGCGCTCGCTCTTTGGCGTGCGCTGGTTCTTCCGCGACTGATCACGCGTGGGTGGATGGAAAAAAGGCGCGCGGCTCCGGCCGCGCGCCTTTTTGTTCTTCAACCCCCCCGATGAGGATCCGGAAGTTCGCGCCGGCACCGCCGGGTGTCGCGGATGGAAGTCTCCCGGCGCCCCCGGCGGACCCCTCCGCTGGATCGTCTGCTCGCCGGAGAGAGCCCGCGAATGAACGGTCTGCATCCGTATGAGCGCACCTTTTCGGTCGTGGAAACCAGGCGTGGTGCGCTCTTTCAACTCGTTTGTCCGGTGGCTGGAAATGGTTGGTAGTGGGGGTTGGGGATCCTGTACTCTCGATGGCGGCGCGGAACGAATGTTTTCCGCGGCCGCTTCTCCCTCCTCCTTGAAGGTTTCCATGCTGAACCGAAGGATCATCCTCACCGCGGGCACCGCCTGCGCCCTTCTCCTGGGAGCGTGCGCGGAGCATGCGCCCACCCTTCCCGCGGACCTGGCTCCCAGTGCTCCGGGCGCGTCAAACGCCAGCGAACTCCAGGACGTCGCCCGCGTGCTGGCGCTGGGGCTGGCGCGGCAGGACGCCCGCGTGGACGTGCGCGCGTCCATGCGGCGCTCGCGCCTGAACGAGCACAAGCTCGTGCTGCAGAGCTGGGCACGCACCCCCGAGGGCGAGCGCGTGATCGCCGCGGCCGCGCTCGCGGGGCGGACGGACGCGCAATCGCTGCTGCGCCGCATCGACGCGCTTCCCGTCACCGACTTCTACGCTCCCTTCCGCGAGCACCGCACCCGGTGGGCGGGAACCGGTTCGGTGATGGTCGCCGCCACGATGGACCCGGACGCTCCCGCGGTGACGGCGTACGCGTCGGATGGAACCTCCCGGCAGTTCCGCCTCGCCGACGGGGTGCCCGCCCAGCCCATGCTGATGCTGCACCCGGCGGAGCGGAAGGGCCTGCGTCCGCTGTACGCGGGCGCCTCTTCGGCGGACGTGATCCAGGACATGGAAGAGGCCGACGGGGTCACCGTGACCTATCAATCGGCCTGCGCCCCGGACGTGCTCATCTGCGAGCCCGGCGACGAAGAGGAGGATCCCTGCTTCTATGATCCTTCGCTCCCGCAGTGCCAGTACGTCCCCCCCACCCCTCCTTCCGGCATCTTCATGGAAGGATTCAATGTGACGGAGGACGGCGACACCGAGTGGGGTGACGAGGAGTACGAGTTCCGCGCGACGCTCCGCCATTCCACCCCTCCCGGTTCCAGCGATCCCTCGTACGTGGAAGACACGCACACGCTGCGGTACGAGGGAATCAACACAGGCGACAGCTTCGCCAAGTACTGGAACAAGTTCGACCAGATCTTCAGCCAGCGGATCACGGACTCCAGCCGCTGGCTCGTGATCCGGCTGTACGAATCGGACCCGTGGCCGAACACGGACGACGATTTCGGCCAGAACATCTGGTACTACAGCGACTTCGTGAACGGAAACGGGCTGGTGAACAAGGCGTGGACACAGCCGGTTGCGTGCGGCTACCAGCAGACCTGCGAGTCGGTGCGCGTTTCCGCGGACATCCGCGTCACTCCCTGGCCCTAGCCCTGGCGCGCGCCCGCCGTCCGGCGAAGGCGGCGCACATCGAGTGTGGACAGAACCCTCTCCCGCCA
Organism: Longimicrobium terrae; assembly: GCF_014202995.1. Classification (NCBI taxonomy): domain Bacteria; kingdom Pseudomonadati; phylum Gemmatimonadota; class Longimicrobiia; order Longimicrobiales; family Longimicrobiaceae; genus Longimicrobium; species Longimicrobium terrae. The sequence goes on along the minus strand of NZ_JACHIA010000020.1, from coordinate 18,259 downwards.
CCGGCGGGAGAGGGTTCTCGTTTTCCGCCTGCGGCCGGGCCGCGGACCCGTCCGGGCCGCCGATGCAGGCGGACGTGGAGGCACGACGATGGAAAAACGGCGCGGATGCTGAATTCGGCCCCGCCGTCCGATGGATGGGGCCGACCGTTCCGTTGACTGGCGGCCGGTTACGGGGTAAAATTGCCGTCCCTCTTACGGCGGGCGCGATGATCCGGAGCATGACGGGGTTTGGGGAAGCGGCGCGGGAAACGGCGGCGGGAACGCTGCGCGTGGAAATCCGCACCGTGAACCACCGCCACCTGAGCGTAAACTTTCGTACGCCCCCTTCGCTGTCGAAGTGGGAGCCGCAGCTGCGCGAATGGCTGCGCGGCGAGCTTTCGCGCGGGCACGTGAACGGCTCGCTGCGGCTGGAGCCCGCCGGCGCTTCGGGCGCGGCGGCGTTCGGGCTTTCGCTGGATGAGGAGCGTGTCCGCGCCTACCTGGCGCTGTTCACCGACCTGCGCGAGCGCTTTGGCGTGGGCGGCGAGCCGGACCTCGCCTCGCTCCTGCGCTTTGGCGACGTCATCGTGCGCGACGACGACGGGGCGAAGGCGGAGCTGGACGTGGAGGAGCTGCGCGCTGTGGTGGAAGATGCCGCGCGCGCCACCGCCCGCATGCGCGAGGACGAGGGACGCCGCCTGGCGGACGACCTGGAAGGGCGCATCGCCGCCATCGAAACGGCGCTGAACGCCATCGCCGAGCTGGCCCCCGCGCGGCTGATCGCCGAGCGCGACCGGCTGCGGACGGCGATCGCCGAGCTGAGCGGCGGCGTGGCGGTGAACGAGGACCGGCTGGCGCAGGAGATCGCGCATCTGGCCGAGCGGTGGGACATCAACGAAGAGCTGGTGCGCTTCCGTTCGCACAACGAGCTGTTCCGCGAGCTGATGGCGGCCGAGGCGACGGAGCCGGTGGGCAAGCGCCTGTCCTTCCTCGTCCAGGAGATGCACCGCGAGGCGAACACCATCGGCTCCAAGGCCAACCACGCGGGGATCGCCCACCGCGTGATCGCCATCAAGGAAGAGGTGGAGCGCCTTCGCGAGCAGGTGGAGAACGTGGAGTGACGGTCCCCTCCGCTCCCTTTCCCCTGGTGCTCAGCGCTCCCAGCGGCGCGGGAAAGACGACCATCGCCGGCCGGCTGCGCGAGCGGCGCGCGGACGTCGTCTTCAGCGTCTCCGCCACAACGCGGTCTCCGCGCCCGGGCGAGCGCGACGGGGTGCACTACCATTTCGTCGACGTGGACGAGTTCCGGCGGATGATTGCCGGCGGCGAGCTGCTGGAGCACGCGGAGGTGCACGGCAACTTCTACGGCACCCCGCGCAGCGAACTGCGGCGGGCGCACGCGGCCGGGGCGTTTCTGCTGCTGGACATCGATGTGCAGGGAGCGGCGCAGGTGCGGGCCGCGGTGCCGGAAGCGGTGCTGGTCTTCATCCTCCCCCCCTCCGGACGCGTGCTGGTGCAGCGGCTGACGGGGCGGGGCAGCGAGGCGGACGAAGCAGTGCGCCGCCGCCTGCGGAATGCGCGGGACGAAATCGCCGAAGCGCCGCGGTTTGACCACGTGGTGCTGAACGACGAGCTGGACCACGCCGTGGCGGACGTGGAAGCCATCCTGGACGGGCGGGCGGGGGCCGTGCGCCCCCATCCGCCGCTGGATGGGCTGATCAACGCCATCGCGGCGGAGATCGAACGAAACCTGGGCTCGGACGCGGGCTGAGGCGCGGGATCACATCTGAGGAAGCGGGATTGATATGCGAGTGGTGACTCCGGGCCAGGCGGCCCGTCATACCGGAAGCAAGTACCTGGGCGTCCTGGTGGCGGCCAAGATGGCGCGCAACCTGAACGAGCTGCGCCGCAACGAGCTGCTCGAAGACCCCACGCTGGGCAATCCGGACGAGGTCCGCGAGAAGCTGACCACGATCGCCATCGAGCAGGTGCGCGACGGCAAGGCGGCGTACCACCTGATCCATCGCCGCCGTCCGGACGAACTCTAAACCCGCTCACCGGCGTGCCCGGACCGCGTTCTTCTCGGCGCCCCTTCACGGGGCGCCGCGTCGTCCTGGGCGTCACCGGCGGAATCGCCGCGTACAAGGCCATCACCGTGGCCCGCGAGCTCACGCTCGCGGGTGCGGAGGTGGACGTGGTGCTTTCCGCGGGGGCGCTCGAATTCGTGCGCCCTCTTTCGTTCGAGGCGCTCACGGGGCGCCCGGCGTACTCGTCGCTGTATCCCCAGGGCGATCCGCTCCTGCACATCCGCCTGGCCCGCGACGCGGACCTGGTGATCATTGCGCCCGCCACCGCCAACTTTCTGGCGCGGGCGGCCGCCGGCATGGCCGACGACCTGATGACCGCCGCGCTGCTTGCGACGGCGGCGCCCGTCGTCCTCGTTCCGGCGATGAACGACCGCATGTACGCCCACCCCGCCACGCAGGGCAACCTTGCGCGGCTGGCGGAATACGGGTATCGGGTCGCCGGTCCCGCCGTGGGCCCTCTCGCCTGGGGCGAGGGCGAAGGACCGGGGCGCATGCTGGAGCCGGAGCAGATCGTGGCCCACGCGGGGCGCGCGCTGGAAGGCCGCGGCGCGCTGGCGGGCCGCGTGGTCGTCGTCACCGCCGGGCCCACGCGCGAGCCGATCGACCCGGTGCGCTTCATCGGCAACCGCTCGTCGGGGCGCATGGGGTACGAGATCGCCGCCGCGGCGTGGCGGCGCGGCGCGCAGACGATTCTCATCGCCGGGCCGTCGCATCTTCCCGTCCCGGAAGGCGTGGAACTGCGCCGCGTAGAGACGGCGGAGCAGATGCGCGCCGCCGTCGCCGAGGCGCTGCCCGCCGCCGACACGCTGGTGATGTCCGCCGCGGTCGCGGACTTCCGCCCGGCCAACGCCGCGACGGACAAGATCAAGAAGGAAGCGGGCGGCGTTCCCCAGATCGTTCTGGAGCCCACGGCGGACGTGCTGCGCGCCACGCGCGACGTGCGCCCGGCGGGGTGCGTGGTCGTGGGCTTCGCGCTGGAAACGGCGGACGTGGTGGAGAACGGGCGCCGCAAGCTGCACGGCAAGGGGCTGGACCTGCTCGTGGTGAACGATGCGACGGAGCCGGGCGCCGGCTTCGAGGTGGAAACCAACCGCGTCGTCCTGCTTCAGCCCGATCTGCCGGATGAGGCGCTGCCGCTGATGAGCAAGGCGGAGGTTGCAGACCGCATTCTGGACCGTGTGGAATCGATCCTCACGGCGGAGCCCGGCGCGTGAACGATCCGCGCGATCTGCTCCGCTCGTGGTTCCGGCAGCGGCGGGAACTGGGTGATGAGGAACTGATCCTGGAGGCGCTCTCCCCCGATCAGCTGCGCGAACTGCTCTCCCCCGTCATCCCGCAGCGGATGGGGATGGAGGCAGCGCGGGCGGCCATGCAGCCGGGTCGATCCGCGTCGGAGCGGCCGGGCACGCGGGCGGAGCCGATGGCGGAGCGTCCGAGGCCGGCGTCCCCGGCCCGATCGGCCGCATCGCCTACATCGACCGTATCTACCGGGTCGACGGATACGCCGGTCATCGACAGGAACGCGCCGCCGGTGCCGGGCGTGGTGGAGACGCACCGGCGGGAGGGTGCGCCGGTGCCGGGGAGCACGCCGCATCCGCCTGCGCCCCGCGCGCCTGCCCGCTACGCCTCCGCGGAGGAGATTCGCGCGCTCCCCGTGCTGAGCGAGGTGCGCGACCTGGCGCTGGGGTGCCCGCGCTGCGAGCTGGCCAAGACGCGCAAGCACGTGGTGTTCGGCGAGGGCAGGGAAGACGCGGACGTGCTCGTCGTGGGCGAGGCGCCGGGGCAGGAGGAAGACCGCACCGGGCGGCCGTTCGTGGGCAAGGCGGGGCAGCTGCTGGATCTGCTGCTGCTTTCGTCCGGCTTTTCACGCGAGCAGGTGTACATCTGCAACGTGCTCAAGTGCCGCCCGCCGGCCAACCGGAATCCCAAGCCGGAAGAGGTGGACGCCTGCAGCCCCTACCTGCTGCGCCAGGTGGAACTGGTGCAGCCGCGGGTGATTCTGGCGTTCGGCAACTTCGCCGCGCAGACGCTGCTGGGCATCGACACGCCCATGGGCCGCATGCGGGGCGGCGCGCACCAGTACCGCGGCATTCCGCTCGTTCCCACCTACCACCCGGCCGCCTGCCTGCGCAGCCCGGCCTGGGTGCGCGCCGTCTGGGAAGACCTTCAGCGCGCGCGCGCTCTGCTGGACGCGGCCTGATCCGCGTCGCTCAAAAGCTCATACAATTCCGCCCCGCGCGGATTGCAAGACGATTCGCTCTTCAGCAGTACCAGGAGCCATGTCCACCATCCTCCCGTACGTCCCCAAGGTCGCGCCGCCTTCGGCGATGCCGTCGGCGTTCGCGGACCGCTCGCCCCCGTATTCCGCCGAGGCGGAACTGGCGGTCCTGGGCGGCATGCTGATCGACGCCGATGCGCTCACCAAGGCCATCGAGCAGGTCGACGACACCATGTTCTACCGCGAGGGAAACCGCCGCGCCTTCCGGGCGATGCAGCGGATCTTTGAGCGCGGCGACGTGGTGGATGCGCTGACGCTGGCGGAGGACCTGCGCAACCACGGCGACCTGGAGTCGGTGGGCGGCCTGCAGTTCATCGCCTCGGCGATGGACGCGGTGCCCACGGCGGCCAACATCGAGTACCACGCCCGCATCGTTCGCGAAAAGGCGCTGCTGCGCCGCCTGATCGAGGCGGCCACCACCATCATTCAGGACACGTACGACAATCCCGGCGAGGTCGACACCCTGCTGGACCAGGCGGAGCAGAAGATCTTTGAGGTCGCGCAGACCAACGACCGCAAGGGCTTCGTCTGGATCAAGGAGATCCTGTGGCCCACGTTTGAAAAGATCGAGGCGCTGCAGAACAACAACTCGTCCGTCACCGGCATTCCCACCGGCTTCGCCGACCTGGACGAGATGACCGCCGGCTTTCAGCCCAGCGACCTCATCATCGTCGCGGCCAGGCCGTCAATGGGAAAAACGGCGTTCACGCTTAATATCGCGCAGCACGCGGCGATTTCGGCCCAGAAGGCGGTCGCGTTCTTTTCGCTGGAAATGAGCAAGGAGTCGCTGGTGCAGCGCGTGCTCTGCGCCGAGGCCCGCGTGGACGCCGGCCGTCTGCGCCGCGGCCGCCTGGGCGACGACGAGTACGCGCGCCTGGCCACCGCGGCGGGGCACCTGAACACCGCGCCCATCTACATCGACGACACGGCCGGCATCTCGGTGCTGGAAATGCGCGCCAAGGCCCGGCGGCTCAAGGCGGACCGCCCAGACCTGTCGATGATCATCGTCGACTACCTGCAACTGATGGTGGGCGGCAAGGGCAACAAGACCGAAAACCGCCAGCAGGAAGTGTCGGAGATTTCCCGCGGGCTCAAGGCGCTCGCGAAGGAACTCGACGTTCCCGTGGTGGCGCTTTCGCAGCTGTCCCGCGCCGTGGAGTCGCGCCCCGACAAGCGCCCCATGATGAGCGACCTTCGAGAATGCGTCACGGGCGACACGCGCGTGGTGCTGGCGGACGGGCGCCGCGTCCCCATCCGCGACCTGGTGGGGACGACGCCGGAAGTGATCGCGGTGTCGGAAGATGGAAAGCTGCACCGCGCCGCGACGGACCTGGTGTGGAGCAAGGGCCCCAAGCCGGTGTTCACGGTCCAGCTCGCCAGCGGCCGGCGCATCCGCGCCACGGCGGAGCACCGTCTGCGCGGACCGGCCGGATGGGTGCATGTGCGCGACCTCGCCTCCGGCGACCGCCTCGCGCTCGCCCGTCAGCTTCCGGAGCCTTCGGACCCGGTTGTGTGGCCGGACTCGCGCGTGGGTCTGCTGGGCCATCTGGTAGGCGACGGCAGTTACCTGAGCGGCCAGCCGCTCCGCTATACCACCGCGTCGGAGGAGAACAGCGCGTACGTGGCTCGCGCGGCGGAGGCGGAGTTCGGCGCGACGGTCAACCGGCATGCCGGGCGCGGCAACTGGCACCAGCTCGTCATCAGCGGCAACGGAAACCGCTGGCATCCGGCGGGGGTGAACCGCTGGTTGCGCGAACTGGGGATCTTCAACCATCGGTCTCACCAGAAGTACCTGCCTGCGGACGTGTTCCGCTTCAGCAGCCGGCAGGTCGCGCTCCTTCTCCGACATCTGTGGGCGACGGATGGAAGCGTGCACGTCCGCACGTCCGGCGCGCGCGGATCGTCCAGCGTGTTCTTTGCCACGTGCAGCCGACTGCTTGCTGATGACGTGGCCGCGCTGCTGCTGCGCCTGGGAATCGTGGGGCGGATTCGCGAAGTCGCGCAGCCGAGTGGGCGCCCGATGTACAACGTCTATGTCTCCGGCGCCGTTGATCAGCGACGGTTTCTGGAGACTGTCGGCGGATTCGGGCCGCGGGCGGAACCGGTGGCTCGCCTCGCGGAGCGGCTGGCGGCCACGGAGGAAAACACCAATGTCGACACGCTCCCGCGGGAGGTGTTCGGCCGGGTGAAGGAGCGAATGGCGGAGCGGGGGATGTCGCAGCGCGCGATGGCTTCCGCGCGGGGCACGTCGTACGGCGGCACGTCGCATTTCCGCTTCGCCCCGTCCCGCGCGGTTGTGGCGGAATACGCGACGTTGCTGGATGACGAGCAACTGCACGCCTGGGCGGAGAGCGACCTGTTCTGGGACCGTGTTGTGAGCGTGGTGCCCGAAGGCGAGGAAGAAGTGTTCGACCTCACCGTTCCCGGCCCGTCGTGCTGGTTGGCCGACGGCATCGTGAGCCACAACTCCGGCGCCATCGAACAGGACGCGGACGTCATCATGTTCCTTTTCCGCCCGGAGTATTACTTCGGGCCCACGGACAAGGAGGGGAACAGCCTGGAGGGGCGCGCCGAGCTCATCATCGGCAAGCAGCGAAACGGCGCCACCGGCACCGTGAACCTGATGTTCCTCAAGGAGTTCACCCGCTTCGAAAGCTACTCCGGCCGCTCGGACGGTCCGCCGGAGTACTGAGCTGGGCGGCCGGGATGTACCGCATCCAGGCGCGGCCGTGGGCGGAGGTGGAGGCGCTGTTCCTCGCCATCCGCCCCGGCCCGCACCACTTCGCCGAGATGGCCGCCCTCGTCCGGCTCATCGCGGCGCGGTACGAGGGGCGGCTCTTCGCGTCGGCGTCGATGCACGCGCTCCTGATCGCGAACGTCGCCGAGTGGGATCCCGATCACGACGTGCTGCGGATCGATCTGGAGGGAGAGCGCATCCGTTTCGCGCATCACTCCATGCCCGGCCGGCCGCCGACGTGGGTGCGGCACGCGGAGGGGGATGCCCGGGCGGCGTTCGACCTGCTCGAACGGTTCGTGTCCGCGCACTGGCTGATCCACCTTCCATTCCGCCTGACCCCGGACTTTGAATCTCCTCTGGCCGGGGACGGTCCGCCGGAGTGCCGAGCGCGGGCCAGTCTGGAAAAGACAGGGTTCACACAGAGTCAACAGAGTCAACGGAGGTCTTCTCTGTTGACTCCGTTGACTCTGTGTGATTCCATTCCGTTCATCCGCTGATCGCGACGGGCGAGCAGCGCACGATTCGGTGTCCGTGGTGTACGGATCTCCGGACCCGTTTCCGGAGCAGACAGGGCGAATGGCCAAGACAAAGACTGCGTTCTTCTGCCGCGAATGCGGCAACGAGACGCCCAAGTGGCAGGGCCAGTGCCCCGCCTGCCGCGAGTGGAATTCGCTGGTGGAAGAGCCCGCCGCGCCGCGCCGGGCCAAGGCGTCCGCGTCGTCGATATCGTCCCTGCGTCTGGCCGCCTCAAACTCGCCCGCGCCCGTGCGGCTGCGCGACGTGCAGGGCGCGGAGGGACAGCGCTGGCCCACGGGGCTGGCCGAGTTCGACTTCGTCCTGGGCGGCGGCATCGTCCCCGGCTCGGTGGTGCTGGTGGGCGGCGAGCCCGGAATCGGCAAATCGACGATTCTGCTGCAGGTGGCCGCGCGGCTGGAAGGCTCCGGCCGCAGCACGCTGTACGTCTCCGGCGAAGAATCCGCGCATCAGGTAAAGCTGCGCGCCGACCGCATGGACGAGCCCGCCGGCGCCGTGACGCTGCTGGCGGAAACGGAACTGGATACTCTCCTCCTGCGCGCGGCGGAAGTGAACCCGCGAGTGCTGCTGGTGGACTCCATCCAGACCGTCTACACGCCGGAACTGGAAGGCGCGCCGGGCAACGTGGGCCAGGTGCGCGAGTGCGCCGCGCGTCTCCAGCGCTTTGCCAAGCAGACGGGAACGGCCGTGTTCCTGGTGGGCCACGTCACCAAGGGCGGCGGCATCGCGGGTCCCAAGACGCTGGAGCACATCGTGGATACGGTGCTCTACTTCGAGGCCGCGGGCGGGCTGGACCACCGCGTTCTGCGCGCCACCAAGAACCGCTTCGGCGGCGTGGACGAGATCGGTGTCTTCCGGATGACGGCGGGCGGGCTGGCCCCGGTCGCCAATCCCAGCGAACTGTTCCTGGGCGAGCGCTCCGACGCGGTCCCCGGCTCCGCCGTGGTGGCGACGATGGAGGGTACGCGCCCGCTCCTGGTAGAAGTGCAGGCGCTGGCGGCAAAGGCCGCGTATGGTGCCCCGCAGCGCGTCAGTTCGGGGATGGATCCCAAGCGGCTCGCCCTCCTTCTCGCCGTGCTGGAAAAGCGAGCCGGCCTTCCCTTCGGCCAGCTGGACGTGTTCCTGAACGTCGTGGGCGGGCTGCGGCTGGCGGAAACCGCGGGGGACGCCGCTGTCGCCGTGGCGCTCGCCTCCAGCGTGTTCGACCGCGCCGTGCCGGCCGACGTCGTCATCATCGGCGAACTGGGACTGGGCGGCGAGGTGCGCGCGGTGAGTCAGATGGAGCGCCGCCTGGCCGAAGCCGCGCGAATGGGCTTCCGCACCGCCTACCTGTCTCCCCGCGCCGTGCCGCAGAGCGTTCCCGCCGGCATCCGCGCCGTCCCCGCCGAAGACATCCGCGCCCTTGTCGACCACATCTTCGCCTGACATCCCCCGCGTTGCCGCCGTCATCGTCGCCGGCGGCAGCGGCCGTCGCTTCGGCGGGCCGGTGCGCAAGCAATACCTGTCCATCGGCGGGCAGCCGGTGCTGCTGCGCGCCATCCTTCCTTTTCTCCGCCATCCGCGCATCGAACGCGTCGTCGTCGTGCTCCCCGCGGAAGACGTGGAACCGCCTCCGGCGTGGCTGCAGGGGATGGGAATCGTCCTCGCCGCGGGCGGGGCGGAGCGGGGCGATTCCGTCCGCGCGGGACTCGCGCTCGTGGCGGATTGTGACCGGGTGCTGATCCACGACGGTGCGCGCCCGTTCATCGACCGCGACACCATCGACCGCGTGCTGGAGGCGGAGGGCGGCGCGATCGCGGCGGTGCCGGTGACGGATACCATCAAGCAGGTGGATGAATCCGGCGCCATCACCGGCACGCCGGACCGCGCGCGGCTCTGGCAGGCGCAGACGCCGCAGGGCTTTCCGTGCGCCGCCATCCTCCACGCCTATGATCGTGCCGCGGCGGACGGATTCGCCGCCACGGACGACGCGGCGCTGTTCGAGCGCTACGCCGGGCCGGTGCGGGTGGTCATGGGCTCGCCGCGAAATCTGAAGGTGACGCGCCCGGAGGACGTGGCGGTGGCGGAGGCGATCGCGGCGGAACTGGACCGCGGCTGACGGCTTGCGTACTGGTTGGACGATCGGCGGCGCAGTCTGTAGATTGCGCCGCTCGCCTTGCCGGTGCACCACGAACCGGGCGACAGCCACACCGGAGCCCATGTCAGACCTGACCCCCGCCCGCAACCCGGGACCGGAGATGTCCGAACAGGCCACGAGGTCCACGCCGCGGACCACCACGTTCAATCTCCTGTTTCTCTGCACCGGCAACACCTGCCGCTCGCCGCTGGCGGAGGGCATCGCCCGCCAGGCCGTGGCCGCGCGCGGATGGCGGCATGTGCGCGTGCAGTCCGCGGGCGTGTCCGCCGCGCCGGGCGGGGCCGCCTCTCCCGAGGGGGTGACCGTGGCCGCCCGCGCCGGGATTGACCTTTCCGGCCACCGCAGCCAGCCGCTGACCCCCGGGCTGGCCGAGTGGGCGGACCTGATCCTGGCGATGAGCCCGTCGCACCTGGTGGTGGTGGACCGCGTAGGCGCGGGGGAAAAGGCCGCCACGCTGGGCGACTTCGCTGCGGGCGGCGAGGGGCTGGGGCACGCCGTTCCGGATCCGTACGGCGGCCCGGAAGAGCTGTACCAGCAGACGTTTGACGAATTGAGCGCGCTGATCGACCAGGTGCTGGACCGGCTCGCGCCCATTCTGCATCCGTGACCACCGCCGCCACCCGCCTCTTCGCGATCCTGGGCGACCCCGTCGCCCACTCGCTTTCTCCCGTCTTTCAGAACGCCGCGTTCCGCCACCTGGGGCTGGATGCCGTGTACGTGGCGCTCCGCTGCGCCCCGGCGCAGGTCGCCGGGCTCATGCGCGGAATCGCGCTGGCGGGCGGCGGCGGCAACGTCACCGTTCCCCACAAGGCGGTGGCCGCGTCCGCGGTGGACCTCCCCTCTCCCGCCGTCACCCGCACCGGCGCCTGCAACTGCTACTGGGCGGTGGACGGGCGCGTGCACGGCGACAACACCGACGTGGACGGCGCGCGCGGCGCGGTGCAGTCGCTCCTGGGCGGCGAGCCGGCGGGCGCGTCCGTGCTCCTGCTGGGGGCCGGCGGCGCGGCGAGCGCGGCGGTGTGCGCGCTGGCAGACGCGGGCGTGTCGCGCATCGCCATCGCCAACCGCACGCTGGATCGCGCGCGTGCGCTGGCGGACCGGTTCCGCGCCCCCGGGCTGCGGATCGACGTGGCCGCCTCCGCACAGGAACTGCGTGGCGACCGCTTCGATCTGGCCATCAACAGCACGTCGCTGGGGCTCAAGGCCGGAGACGCGCCGGCGCTGGACCCCGCGGAGGCGGAGGGGTGGATCGGTGCGGCGCTGGACATGGTCTACGCGCCGGGGGAAACCGCGTGGACGCGCGAGATGCGGGCGCACGGCGTCCCGGCCGCGGACGGAAGCGAGATGCTGGTCCGCCAGGGCGCGGCCGCCTTTCGCCGCTGGTTTCAGATGGATGCGCCGCTGGATGAAATGCGCGCCGCCCTCTCTCTTCCCGCCTCGTAAGTCTCCCCCTCGGCATCTCCACGCCCCGCATCTCCGCATGGGTCCGATGTGGATGGCCGAAAACATTTTGCGGCGATCCGGGTCTAATGACCGATGCCGCAACGCTGACCCGCGCCCATTTTCGGGCGCGGGCACGACAGGCAGTTCACCCGATCCATTTGAAGCCGATGACGAACTCGCTTCTTGCCCGCTTTCCCGCCGCCGTCGCGTTGGTTCTGGCCGGCACCGCGTGCACGCCGTCCGCTCCTGTCGCGGTCCCCGCGGGTGAGCCGTACGTGCGCGGTACCGTGGAATCCGTCCGCATGACCGATCGTGGGCTGAACATCATGGTGCGCGACAACGGCGGCGGGTGCGGATTGAACGGCACCGCCAATTCCGCCACACAGTACCTGCGCCGCTCCTCCGGCGGCGGTGTGACGGCCGCACGCGCGGTGGACGTGCAGACGGGCGCGACCGTGGCGGCATACGTGACGGGCCCGCAGACGCGCTCGTGCCCGCCGATGGCCCGCATTTCGGCCCTGATCATCGAAGACGCCACTTCCGCCGGGACGACAGCCCAGCGGTAATCACCATCACGCATTCCGTCAGCACTGTGCAGATCACGACACCGGCATCCGCCGCCTTTCCGTTGGTGGATGCTGACCTTTCCGCGCGGCTGGAACGGGCGGAGGCGCGGGCGAACGCGGGGTTTGTCGATGCCCGCGCCCGCCTGCAGCCGGAGAGCGGTGCCGCGTGGATCGACGTCGCCGGCACTTGGGCGATGTTCGACGGCGTAGGCTCGCCGCTGACGCAGACCTTCGGGCTGGGGATGTCAGGCCCGGTGAGCGAAGACGATTTCCGCCGGCTGGAGGCGTTCTTCGCTGAGCGCGGCGCGGAGGTGTTCCACGAGGTCAGCCCGCTCGCCGATCCCGGCCTGCTGGAGCAGTTGAACGGCCGCGGGTACCGGCCGATCGAGTTCACCAGCATCCTTTTCCGCCCGTCACGGCTCCCGGATCGCTCCGCGGACATCCCGGCCGGAGTGCACGTCCGCCGCATCGCCGTGGAAGAAGCGGATGAGTGGGCGCGGGTCTCGGCACAGGGGTGGAGCAGCGAGGGTGAGGGGATCGCCGAGTTCATCCAGAGCTTCGGGCGGGTGAGCGCGCCCGCGGCGGGAACAGAGTGCTTTCTGGCGGAGGTGGATGGACAGCCCGCCGCCGCGGGTGCGCTGATCCTGGCGGACGGGGTCGCGCTGCTGGCTGGCGCCAGCACGGTTCCCGCCATGCGCAGGCGAGGCGCCCAGCACGCGCTGCTGCAGGCTCGCCTCCGCTTCGCGGCGGAATCCGGATGCCCGCTGGCCATGATGGGCGCGCACCCGGGGAGCGCGTCGCAGCGCAACGCTGAGCGCGAGGGATTCCGCATCGCCTACACGCGGATCAAGTGGCAGGGGCAGACGTCCGCACCCCAGGGCTGACCGGCTCCGCGTAGGTCATTCGTCCGGTGTCGCGAAGCGTGGATTCCGCTCATCGTTCGTGTCGAAGCTCTGATGACATCGTGATCATCGGATTACGCCACGTCCCGACCAGGCCCACATGCCTCGCGCCATCCCTCTGATCCGCTCCGCGATGGTTCTCGCGCTCACCGCGCTCCCGGCATGCGCGGCCATTCAGCCGGATCTCATGCCTGTTCCCGCGGAGCTGGCGGACGCGCCCGCTTGGCGGGTGCACACGCGCCGGGGGCTGCTCCATCCGCTCCGCGTACAGTGGGGTCCGTTTTCCGCCGATACCGTGAACCTCCGCGACACCCGGCAGCGCGGCGGCGTTCTGGACATCGTGGGCGGCAAGCGTGAGTTCCAGCAGGAATTTTCGTTCGTCATCCGCGATACGCTGCATGCCGTACGATGGACTGCGCGATGCGACGGCCGTGATCGCGAGCGCGGCGTGACCCTCGGCAGCGTGGACGTGGAACTGGGGTCGGGGATGTCGCTGGATTGCGACCTGCGCCCCGGCGCGGACTCGGCGGGCCAGTGGAAGCTGCAGCTGTCCGGGCGCAACGGAAGCATGCCCGGCGGCACCATCCATCGCGCCGATGTGCGCTACGAGATCACGGGCGAGGCGTATCCCGGCGACGACGAGACGGGATGGCCGCTGGGCTACCTTCTGAGTCGCGACGGCGTGCCCGTGGCGGTGGTGGATCGCACCCATCCCGGCAGCGTCCGCATGAGCCCGGCGCTTCCGGCTGATGACCGCGCGCTGCTCGCCGCCGCCGCGACCGCGCTTCTCCTGCAGCAGCGCCTGATCACCGACGATTGATTTGCGGCGGATGGCGGGTTCCGGATGATTCGCCGAATCGAAGCAGGAGTGCATGACGACGGGCCGCCGCGAGATTCGCGGCGGCCCGTCTCGCTTTCTGGAGGATGTGCGTCGCGGCGTGCGCGCCGTCTGCGCCACATCGCGGACCAGTTTGCGGGCGGCGCTTCCGGACATCCGGCGGATCGGCTTTCTTTCCGGCGTTCAGGCTGTCCACCCCGGACCCGGAAAGCTGTTCCGTGAACGTCATCCGCGATCTGATTTCCGGTGCGTGGACCGGCGCGCTGGACCTGGTGTTCGCCCCCATCTGCGTGGCCTGCCGGGAGCCGGTTTCCACGACGGAGCCCGAACGCATCGTCTGCCGCGTGTGCTGGACGCGCTGCCGCCCGCTTCCCGCGCCGCGCTGCGACCGGTGCTGGGGGCCCGTTCCCGCGCGGGAAGACCCGCGTCCCAAGTGCCGCACGTGCGGCGAATGGCCCGCCGCCGTGCGCTCCATCCGGTCCGCGTTCGTCATGGGGACGGAGCCGCGTGCGCTGGTGCACGCCCTGAAGTACGGGGGATGGCGCGCCGCCGCGGAGCCCATGTCGGCGCGCATGGCCGCCATGACCTGGCCGCGCGACGTGGACGACGAGGCGCGGCTCGTGGTCGCCGTTCCCACCAGCCGCTCCCGGCTGCGGGAGCGCGGCTACAACCAGGCCGTCCTGCTCGCGGATGGTTTCGCGCGGCGAACGGGGCGCGCCTCCGCGCCCGGTCTGCTCGTGCGCACGCGCGCCTCCGCCACCCAAACGGCCTTGCATCCGGGCGAACGCAAGGCTAACGTAGCGCGCGCTTTTACCGCCCCCGCCGCGGGTGCCGGGGAGCTGCGCGGCGAGCACGTGATCCTGGTGGACGACGTATGGACCACGGGCGCCACCGCGCTGGCCTGCTCCCAGGCGCTGCTGGAGGCCGGGGCGCGCGTGGTGAGTGTCGCGACCTTTGCGCGCGTCATTCCGGAACTGGAGCGCTGAGGCCCGCGCGGCCCGGCGCTCCATGCCTTTTCACCGATCCTCACGAGCGGAACAATGCCCATTCGCGTCGCCATCAACGGCTTCGGCCGCATCGGCCGTAACGTCCTTCGCGCGGCCAAGAAGGCGGGGGCCACCGATATCGACTTCGTGGCCGTCAACGACCTCACCGACACGAAGACGCTCGCGCACCTGCTGCGCTACGACTCGGTTCACGGCGCCTACCCCGGCACGGTGGAAGCGCGCGAACAGTCGCTGCTGGTGGATGGCGACGAGATCCGGGTGTTCGCCGAAAAGGATCCCGCCGCGCTCCCCTGGGGCGACTTGGGCGTGGACATCGTCATCGAGTCCACCGGCCGCTTCACCAACCGCGAAGACGCCGCCAAGCACCTGCAGGCCGGGGCCAAGAAGGTCATCATCTCCGCACCCGCCAAGAACGAGGACGTCACCATCGTCCTGGGCGTCAACGAGGACAAGTACGACCCGGCCAATCACCACGTGGTCAGCAACGCCAGCTGCACCACCAACTGCCTGGCGCCCGTGGTCAAGGTGCTGCTGGACGAGTTCGGGTTCAAGCGCGGAGTGATGACCACCATCCACTCCTACACCAACGACCAGAACATCCTGGACCTGCCGCACAAGGACCTGCGCCGGGCCCGCGCCGCCGCGCTCTCCATGATCCCCACCACCACGGGCGCCGCCAAGGCCACCAGCCTGGTGCTTCCCGAGGTCAAGGGGCTCATCGACGGCATCTCGGTGCGCGTTCCCACCCCGGACGTTTCGGTGGTGGACCTTACGGCCGAGCTGGGCCGCGACGTCACCGCGCAGGAAGTGAACGACGCGCTCCGCGCCGCCGCCGAGGGCCGCATGAAGGGCGTGCTGGCGTACGAGGAGCAGGAGCTGGTTTCCGTGGACTTCATCGGCAACCCGGCGTCGTCCATCATCGACGCGCCGTGCACCAGCGTCACCGCCGGCCTGGTCAAGGTGGTGACCTGGTACGACAACGAGTGGGGCTACAGCAACCGCTGCGTGGACCTGGCCCGCTACATGGGCGAGCGCCTGTGAGCGTGCGCAAGCGCACCATCGCCGACCTGCGCGACGACGAGCTGCGGGGCCGCCGCGTCGTCGTGCGGGTCGATTACAACGTTCCCATCGAGGATGGGCGGATCACCGACGACACCCGCATCACCAGCACGCTCCCCACGCTGAACGCGCTGCTGCAGCGCGGCGCGTCGCTGGTGCTGCTGGCGCATTTCGGCCGCCCCAAGGGGAAGCCGGTGCCGGAGATGTCGCTGCGCCCGGTGGCGGCCCGCCTGGCCGAACTGCTGGAAGGGCACTCCGTCCGCTTCGTGGAAGACACCGTGGGCCGCGAGGCCCACGGTGCCGCCTCCATGCTGCAGCCGGGCGAGGTGATTCTGCTGGAGAACACCCGCTTCCTCCCGGGCGAGGAAAAGAACGACGGACCACTCGCGGAGCAGCTGGCCGCGCTGGGTGACGTGTTCGTCAACGACGCGTTCGGGGCGGCGCACCGGGCGCACTCCTCCACCGCGGGGATCGCGACGATCATGCGCGGGCAGGGCAAGCCGGCGGTGGCGGGGCTTCTGATGGACCGCGAGCTGGAGTACCTGGGCCGTGCGCTGGCGTCCCCGGCGCGCCCGTTCGTCGCCATCCTGGGTGGCAGCAAGATTTCCGGAAAAATCGACGTCATCCGCAGCCTGCTTCCCAAGACCGATCACCTGCTGATCGGCGGGGCGATGGCCAACACCTTCTTCCGCTCCATGGGGCTCGCCACGGGCACCTCGCTGGTGGAAGACGACCGGGTGGAGATGGCGCGCGAACTCCTGGCGCAGGCCGGGGACAAGCTGGTGATTCCGGTGGATGCCGTCGTGGCGCCCCGGCTCGAGGCGGGGCAGACCACCACCGTCGTGGCGCGCGAGGAAATCCAGGCGGACCAGTCGGTGCTCGACATCGGGCCGCGCACCGTGGAGGAGTTCCGCCGCGTGCTCGGCACCGCCGGAACCGTGTTGTGGAACGGGCCGATGGGCGTGTTCGAGATCGCGGAGTTCGCCGCCGGCACGCGCGGGGTGGCCGAGGCCGTCGCTGACGCCACGGACCGCGGTGCCACCACCATCATCGGCGGGGGCGACTCCGCCGCGGCGGTGGCGGACATGGGGCTGGAGTCGCGCATGTCGCACGTTTCCACCGGCGGCGGCGCCTCGCTGGAGTTCCTGGAGGGCCGCGAGCTTCCGGGCGTGTCGGTCCTGTCGGAGGCCGAGTGACGGTGACCCGCACGCGCATCCTGGCCGGCAACTGGAAGATGAACCACGGGCCGTCGCAGGCGGCCCGCTTCTTCGCCGATTTCCTGCCCCTCGTGGAGCCGGCGGACGGCCGGAGCGTCGTCTTCTTTCCCCCCGCGGTGTCGTTTGCCGCGGCGCGCGAGGCGGTGCAGGGGCGGCCGGACGTGCGCCTGGGCGTGCAGAATGTGCACTGGGAGGCGGGCGGCGCCTTTACGGGCGAGCTTTCCGTTTCCATGGCGGCGGACGCCGGCGCGGAACTCGTGCTGGTGGGCCACAGCGAGCGCCGCCACGTCTTCGGCGAGACGATCGACGAAACGGTGAGAAAGACCGTCGCCGTGCTGGAGGGCGGGCTGGATCCCGTCCTCTGCGTCGGCGAAACCATCGACGAGCGCCGCGCGGACCGGGCCGAGGCCGTCGTCGTCGAGCAGCTCGGGCCCGTTCTGGCCGCGGTGCCGGTGGAGCACCTGGCGCGGCTGGTGATCGCGTACGAGCCGGTGTGGGCCATCGGCACCGGCGTAACAGCGACGCCCGCGGACGCGGCCGCCATGCACGCGGCCGTCCGGCGCACGCTGGAAGAGGTGTACGGCGCCGGCGCGGCCGGGCAGGTGCCGGTTCTGTACGGCGGCAGCGTCAAGCCCGAAAACGCGGCGGAACTGATGTCGCAGCCCGGCGTGGACGGCGTGCTGGTGGGGGGCGCGAGCCTCGACCCGGCCGGGTTTGCCGCCATCGTACGGGCGGCGGGTTGACACCGGGCGAGTTCCGTCTAACTTTCGTCGTTTCCTCGCAGAATTTCTTCGCCAGTCTTCCGGGCCTTCCGTGTTCACGTTTCTGCTGATCCTGCTGATCCTCGACGCGCTGATCCTCATCCCCGTGGTGCTCCTGCAGTCGGGGAAGGGCGGCGGGCTGGCCGCGATGGGCGGTGGCGCGGGCACCGATTCGCTGATGGGCGGACGGCATGCCACCACGCTCCTCACCAAGATGAGCTGGTGGTGCGGCGGCCTCTTTCTGGCCCTGGCGCTCACACTCAGCATGCTGTCGTCGCGGCCGCAGGGCGCGTCGTCCATCCTGCAGCGCGAACTGCAGAAGGGCGGCACCACCACGCCCGCTCCGGCTCCCGCGCTTCCGGGCGCGCAGTCTCCGCTCGGCGCACCGGCCACCGGAAACGCGCCCGGCGCGGCGTCCGCTCCGGTAACGGGTACGGCTCCGGCTCCCGCGGCGGGAACCGCTCCGGTGACGGCTCCGGCCGGACCGGCGTCGGCGACCGGTACGACGCCCGCTCCCGCGACGGGCACCGCGCCCGCTCCGGCTCCGGCGACGACGCCCTGATCGTTCTTTTCGTCGCGTGAACGGCCCCCTTCCGGTTTCCGGAAGGGGGCCGTTCTGCGTTGTGTGCCCGGCATGGGCTGGAGCTTGGAGGTGAAAGTCCTCTGGGGAGTTGGTCATAGCGACCCGAGCGAATGGCAAGGTGCTGAGCCGCG